>JAOZUQ010000044.1 GCA_029938635.1 Candidatus Aminicenantota bacterium | reverse complement strand
AATTCCATATTATTGAACAGGATAATGGGATTGCCGATCTTTCTAGGAATTATGTGGATGATTTTTCAGCTTACATTCACTTTAGGTAATCCCTTCGTAGAACTGATCGAATCTTTCTTCAGAAATGCCGGAGCAGTAATTTCTGAACTTCTCCCTGCCGGAATTTTAAGGTCACTTGTATCTGACGGTATAATAGCAGGAGTAGGGGGAGTTATTGTCTTTATTCCAAATATTATTTTATTGTTTTTAGCTATTGCTTTATTAGAGGGGACCGGATATATGGCCCGTGCTGCATTTGTAATAGACAAGGTTATGCACAAGGCAGGGCTGCATGGGAAATCTTTTATCCCGATGCTGACCGGCTTCGGATGTTCAGTCCCGGCTATAATGGCAACGAGAACTTTAAAAAGCAAGTCAGACAGAATAGTAACAATGCTGATAATTCCTTTTATGAGCTGCGGGGCAAAACTTCCGGTTTATATTTTGCTGATTGGTGCATTTTTCCCCGCTAAATTTGCAGGAAATATCCTATTCGGAATATATCTTTTTGGTGTCGTTATAGCAATTTTATCAGCCAAAATTTTGAAAAAGGCTTTTTTTAAAGGTGAATCAGAACCATTTGTTATGGAATTACCTCCCTACCGGATGCCCACATTGAAAGCAGTTTTTTTTCAGACTAGTTTCAAAGCAAAAATGTATCTGAAAAAAGCAGGAACGATAATTCTGCTTGCATCAATACTAATCTGGGGAGCCAGTAATTTCCCGAAAGATGGTTCTCTGGAAAATGAATTCAAAATTAACAAAGAGAATATTCTGACAAAGAGTGAATTGACCGATGCACAAAAGGAAAAAATTATCAGGGATCTGGACCTTAAGACCAGATCCAAACAATTGGAGTATTCGCTTGCAGGGAAGATCGGAAAGTTTATTGAACCGGTGATTGCCCCCCTCGGATTTGACTGGAGGATCGGTGTTGCATTGACGGCCGGTTTAGCAGCTAAAGAAATTGTTGTTTCCACTTTGGGGACAATTTTTTCTCTGGGAGATGTTAATGAGGAATCAGAAGACCTGGCAAAAACACTAAGTAAAGATCCGGTATTCTCCATTCCGGTAGCATTATCATTGATAATATTTGTTCTTCTGTATGTCCCCTGTATTGCTGCAACTACTGTTTTCCATAAAGAGAGCGGATCATGGAAATGGACAAGGTTTTTTATCTTTTATACGATTGCAATGGCATGGATAATGTCATTTTTTGTTTACAGGATATCCCTCCTGTTTTTCGGCAATTAACTCGCCTGATAAATATACGATAGTGAGGATTTTCAGGATTCTTCCCAATAGAGGCAGTATTTTCTTTTTCCAACACTTATCTCTTTTACCCTTTCGTATATTCTGTCCCTACTGCAGGCTTTTTTATCTTCATTAAAATAGATGCATTCGAAGCAGAATGTTGTGAAATCAGGATCAGATCTAATAATATCTAAAATTTCCTCTTTCCTCTTTTTTTCATAAACCGGGGCTTCCAATTCAACTTTTTTTATCTTGTTCAGAGTTTGAAAATTTTTATAAATTATTTTTATTATAATTGGAATGCCGGTAACAACAAATATTCTGAGCGGCCACAAATGGAAATAACCGGGTCTGTTCAATATGTATGAAGCAATATCTACAAACAGGAGAAATCCGGTTCCCGGAATAAGGAGTTTCATCCAGAAATTTTTATCTTCCAATAAAAATTTTGTCCAGTAATTCATATAATTATTCTATTATTTAATTTCAATTAATACAACCTTTAGCTCAATATTCAATCGAGTTTGTAAATTCAAATTGTTGTGTGAACCTGTGTTTTGTTATATCATCTTCTTTCTCCGGAAGTGAAGGAAAAACAATGTTGAGGCTTACAGGAATAAATTATTCGATTGGTGACAGAGATTTATTAAAGAATATTAACCTGATTATAAATCCAGGCCAGAGATCTGCCCTTCTTGGTGTAAACGGTTCCGGGAAAACAACGCTATTAAAAATAATCTACGGTGAGTTGGAACAGGAAAGCGGTAATATCATGAAACCGAATGATTATAAGATTGGATATCTTCCACAGGAATTAACCAGATCGGAGCGTGGCAAAATCATCGATAGCGTTAAATCCGGAAGAAAAGATATTCTTATGCTTGAGAAGAGATTGACAGATATACGAAATTCACTTGATTCTTCGGAAAAAGAATCTAATAGCCTTAAAATAAAGAAGCTGGGAGATGCGGAAACTGAATTTGATTCAATTGGCGGGTATGATCTTGAGCGGAAGGCAAAAAAAATTTTGTTCGGGCTTGGCTTCACCGATGAAGATATAAACAAGAATATTTCTGAACTGAGTGGCGGATGGCAAATGAGAGTAAATCTTGCAAAACTCCTTATTTCAGAGCCGGATCTTCTTCTTCTTGATGAACCGACAAATCATCTGGATATAAAAGCAATAGAATGGCTGGAAAAATTCCTGATTAATTTCAGAGGAAGTGTTCTTGCTGTGACTCACGACAGGTTTTTTATTGACAGGGTTACAAATAACATTTTTGAATTGAGTGGAGAAAAACTGGGATTTTATAGCGGGGGATACGAATTTTTTATAAAGAAGAAAAAAGCAGATGAAGAGCTTGAAATAAAAAAGATGAAGGAATTGTTGAAAAAAAAGGAACACCTCGAAAGATTTATTAACCGTTTCAGATATAAGGCGACTAAAGCAAGGCAGGTAAAAAGTCGTGAAAAAGAGTATGAAAAACTTGATGATGTTGAATTGATATCCGCTCCGGAATTTCTAAAATTCGATATTAAAACCTCTACAAGTAGTTATCTAGATGTTATGTCTATAAATGAGGTTTGCTTTAAGTACAAGGATGATTGGGTCCTGAATAATTTGAATTTGAAAATTACTAAGGGAGAAAGAATTGCCCTGATTGGAGAGAATGGGTGTGGGAAGACAACATTAGCAAAACTTATCTCCGGCGAACTTTCACCTCAAAAGGGTGAGATTATTAAAGGTGAGCGGACAGACATAGGATTTTATGCCCAGCATCAGGCTGAAGTACTGAACCCTGTTTCAAGTGTTTTTGAGGCGACAACTTCAGAGGTTCCGGAAACAGATCAAACTGTTATCAGAACTGTCCTTGGATTATTCGGGTTTTCAGGTGATGATATTCGTAAAAGAATAGGCATTCTTTCGGGTGGTGAGAAGTCCAGGGTCTCTCTGTCACGAATTCTCATGACACCTCAAAATTTCCTGATAATGGATGAACCGACCAACCACCTCGATTCCATATCCAGAGATGCACTGGAGTCAGCTCTCCGGAATTATGAAGGGACTCTTCTGCTTATCTCACATGACAGATATTTTCTTGATAAAATTGTGACTCGGGTAATTGAATTGAAAAGTGGTAATGTTCGTAACTATGACGGGAACTATTCATATTTTCTGAGCAGGAAGGATGAGGATGCAGCTGATAAGAGGAATGGAGAATTGTCGGAAGATGTGACAGGGAACTTCAGCAGAAAAGTCGAAAGGAAATTGCGTGCATTGTCCAGACAGGAGATAAGTGCAGAGAGAAGAGTTCTGAGGTTAACTATAGAAAAACTGGAATCAGGGATCAATGATCTCGAATTGGAAAAAAATGAATTGGATAAGGTTTTATCTGATCATTCCACATATCAGGATTCAATCTTGATCTCAGGCCTTCAGAAGAAATATTCTGATGTTGTTAAAAACCTCGAATCATTATACAAAGAATGGGAGATTACTCAAAACAAGATTGACATGCTAATGAGGGGTGCTAAGAATACTTGAATCTCAGTTTATACCTGATTTGAAATCTTCCATCCTTTTGAAATAATCTGCAACAACTTTATCCGTATCGAGAGATAGCTGAGCTGCAAATTTTTTAAGGAAGGTTTTAATATAAATATCCGGAGGGAGCAAATCGTACCGTTCAAGTTCAATATTGATCAGATGTTTGAGCGGGACACCGCTTAAAAATGCTATCTCTTCGAGTTCTATACCCAGGACTTTCCTTATCATTTTTAGTGCTTCCCCACCTATAACCTCAAAAGTAGGTACCCGGCTCCTCTGAATTTTTTCCCTTTTTGTTTTTATGTTTTCCATCTTCTTGTCCTGATAGTATTTCTCAAGCATATTAAATGCTTCATCAATCTCTTTTACTATCAGTTTTTGTTTTTTTTTGGACAAAGCCTGAATAAGGGGAGAAATGCTGAGATTATTTTTGGAATAAAGATTCCTGAGATGGATATATGAATTCTTCATTTCAGTGAATGTGGAGTCCCTTGTTATCTCAAGTGTAAGAAAATATTTGTCGAATTCAGAACTATTCATTTTTTGAAATCTCAATTGCGATCTGTTTTTCATTAATTATATTTGTGACTATTCTTTTAACATCTTTTTTGGTTTTCAATGATATATTTATTTCATTCGACAATTGTGTAAGACTGAGGTTCCTCCAGAAATGGTTGTCGTATTCTATATAACCTGAGTAGAGAGCACTAATTCCTATAAGTTTGATACATATGCTTTTCAGAGAGAACCCCTCTTTTATTTCACTTGAATCTCTTACTTTATTAAGAATAATGTTTATTCTGAAATTCTGAAGTTCCTTGATAGCGATCTCACCAATATCGCCTGATTCTTCTTTTACATAATCTATCAGGTCGAGAATTGTAACAATATCTTTTTCAGATCGGTTTTCCCATGTATTTTTTGCGAAATCCTTCAATCCGTAAATACCTAGAAGAAAATTTAGTTTTCTGAAAAATGTACTTTTGATAAATTGAAAAAGATTCTCTATAGCGGTAATCTCAGGAACAGTTACAACAACCATTTTATCGGCAAGAAGGAAAAAATCTATAATATTCTTATTAAATCCTCCTCCCAGATCGAGGAGTATATAGTCTGCATCAAGTTTTTTTATATGACTGAAAAGCTTAAGTTTTTTGTTATATTTGATAACATCGAAGATCGTTGAATTGATATCACCCGGTATTACTTCAAGATTCTTTATTTTGGTTTTTGTAACCAGAGATTCGAGGGGGACATCATCTTTGTAAAAATCTTTAATGGTTTTTTTTCTGGATTCTATCCCGAAAAAAGAATGAAGATTTGCACCACCGAAATCGGTATCTATCAGAATCACTTTCTTATTTATGGATGCGAGGTAGGATGCGATCTGACTTATGACAAAGGTTTTCCCAGTTCCGCCTTTTCCGCCTGCGACGGCCCATATTTCATTCATTTTTTTTGTATACATTTTGTGTTCTAATCTTACAATAAAAAGAAAAAAAAACCAATCTGATATTGAATTTTCGATGTTTTGCCCATAGTTATTCTTTTATGTTATAATTTTTTCATGCTTGACCTTAATTATCTAAGAACAAATTTGAAAACAGCCGTTGAAAAATCAAAGAATAAAGGTGTGATCATTGATGAAAAGCAATTTCTCGAAATTGATAAAAAGAGAAGAAAGAGAATCACCGAAATTGACGGATACAAAAGTGATAAAAACAGATTAGCAAAAGAAATTGGGATTAAAAGAGCAAAAGGTGAAGAAAGTTCTTCTCTGGAAAATGAGTCGAAAGAACTTAATGAAAAGATTTTTTTGATAGAGGAGGACCTTTCAGGTATTGAGGCTGAATTTAATGACCTCATTCTTAATATTCCAAATATTTATGATGATTCTGTCCCGGTAGGCAGAGATGAATCAGACAATGTTGTTGTCAGGGAGTGGGGGAAAAAGCCTGAATTTGATTTTGAACCTAAACCACATTGGGAAATTGGTGAGATCAATAAATTTCTTGATCTTCCCAGAGCTTCAAAAATTGCAGGAGCCCGGTTCGCACTCTATTTCGGTTCACTCGCAAAACTTGAGAGAGTCCTGATCAATTTTATGCTCGAAGTTCATACAGAGGAAAATGGATACTTAGAAACGTTACCTCCTTTTCTGGCAAATAAAGAAAGCCTGACAGGAACTGGGAATCTCCCGAAATTCAAGAAAGATCTTTTCAAGATAGAAGACTATGAATTGTATCTTATTCCAACCGCTGAAGTTCCGCTTACAAATATCCATAGAAGTGAACTACTTTCAGAAGAAGAATTAACAAAAAAATATGTTGCATACACACCCTGCTTCAGGAGCGAGGCCGGGTCACATGGAAGAGATGTAAGGGGCATAACCAGGCAGCACCAGTTCAACAAGGTTGAACTTCTAAAATTTACCCGCCCTGAAGACTCCTATGATGAACTTGAAAAACTGACCTCGGATGCTGAAAATATCCTGAAAAAACTTGGACTTCATTACAGGGTTGTTATGCTCAGTACCGGAGATCTCTCCTTTTCTTCAGCTAAAACCTATGATCTTGAAGTCTGGATGCCTGGAAGAAATAAATTTGTGGAAATATCCTCATGTTCAAATTTTGAAGATTTCCAGGCAAGAAGGTCAAAGATTAAATATAAGGATGGCTCCGGGAAAAAACAATTTGTTCATACATTGAACGGTTCAGGACTTGCAGTGGGAAGGACTGTAGCCGCCATTATGGAAAACTTCCAGGAAAATGACGGAAGGGTTCAAATACCTGATATACTTAAAACATATTTTCAGGGGAAAGATCATTTATAATGCCATTCTACAATTGTAAGTTTATGGATGAGAAGGGCCTTATATTGAAACACACTATTTTTTCAGACTCCAGGGATGAGTTGAGGAAGAATTATGAAAACTCGGATAAGAAGCTGATCTCAGTCAGAAGGAATATTTTTAAAGGAATTACATATATTGATCTGTTTTCATCAAAAATAAGTTATGTTGAATTTCTACTTTTTAATCAGAAACTGAGTACTCTCTTAAAAGCTGGTATTTCTTTCATCAAATCTATTGGAATCATTATTAATAATACTGAAAAGGGTAATTTTAAGGAGATATTGAAGAAAGTGGAAACTGATATTAATAACGGGATCCAGATCTCCGATGCCTTTGCTTCGGGAAAAATCCCGTTCGTAAATATTTACAGGGCGACACTTCTTGCCGGAGAAAAGAGTGGTAACCTGGAAGTACTTCTTGAGAAATTCAATGTATATCTGGAAAAGATATCAACTCTCAGGAAAAGGGTGTTTTCCAGTCTTGCTTATCCTATAATAGTTCTTGTTTTTATGTTCCTGATGATGTTCGCGATCCTTGTCTTTGCAATTCCGAAATTCTCAGATTTTTACAGGGGATTTAATGCGGAACTTCCAGGAATCACAAAGACGATGATAGAGATATCTAACTTCATTCAGAATAATCTGCTCTTCATTATTATTACTTTAACAATTCTATATATTGTTCTGAAATATGTTGAAAAAAATTTTGATGTAGTAATCTTTGATCTTATAAAAATCAAAATTCCATTCATAGGTAGTATAATTGCAGAGAATAATATGGCTGTATTCTCCAGAACACTGTCTATACTTCTTCAGGGTGGAATACCTGTTCCTGAATCTACAGAGATCGCAGTAAAAACTTTCACAAATAAGTATTTTGTAAAAAAAATAAAAGAAGTCCCTGACAAAATAAAAGAAGGAATGCTTTTATCCCAGGCACTATCGGAAGTGAAATTTATTCCTAATCTTATGGTTGAGATAGTTGAAGTGGGGGAGTCTTCCGGAAATTTAATAGAGGTATTGGAGAAGAACGGGGATTATTATGAGAATTCTATTAAAACTAAAATAGATTCACTTATTTCACTGATAGAACCGATCATGATCGTCATATTGGGAATTGTTATTGCTTTTATGCTAATATCAATATATCTTCCGATCTTTAATCTTGTTAATGTTGTTGATTCAGTTGATGGTATTTTGGAGGCAGATAAAATAATTAAATGAGTGAAACTATAAAACTGAAAAAGATAAAAATAGATTATAAATTACTTGAAAAATTCCCGGCAGAATTCCTGTTAAAGAACCTTATCTTTCCAGTCAGAACTGATGGAGATACAATTGATGTAGCTATGATCGATCCGGGCAATCTTGATAAGATTACTATAATTGAGAACTTTGTCCAGATGAGGGTAAATCCTTTAAAAAGCAGTAAAGATGAGATCGAGAAGGTTTTAAAGAAGGGAAACATATTTACCAAGATATTGACTGACCGGACCGAAGGATTTTTTGCTAAAAAAGAGATCGAGGAGAGAGAGGATGAATCTCTTTCCATAGAGAATATTACGGAAGAGGATGATTCGGTAATTAAACTCCTAAACAATATTATATTTACTGCAATAAATAAAAAGGCATCGGATATCCATATTGAGGCTCAACCCGGGTTTGTAAATATTAAATTCAGGATTGATGGAATCCTGAGCCAGATCATGGAGCCTTTGGATAAAATATTTCATCTACCCCTTATTACAAGGCTCAAGGTAATATCTGAACTTGATATCGCTGAGAGGAGGGTACCTCAGGACGGAAGATTCAGGATGAAGGTTGAGAAAAAAACAATCGACTTCAGAGTATCAATAATGCCTGCGATTGAAGGCGAAAATGCAGTCATAAGGATACTTGACAGGGAGATGATAACTGAGAATATTAAGGAGCTTAAGTTGAAAGAGCTTGGATTCTCAGATCTCCTGATGAACCAGATAAATTATTATATAAGGCAGCCTTACGGGATGTTTCTTGTTACCGGCCCAACCGGGAGCGGGAAAACAACTACTCTTTATGCAGCACTTAATGAAATAAGAAGTATCGAAGATAAGATCATTACAATCGAAGACCCTGTCGAATATCAGATCGAGGATATTACACAGATACCGGTTAATGAGAAAAAGGGGCTGACATTTGCCCGGGGATTGAGATCCATTCTCCGCCACGATCCTGACAAGATTATGGTTGGTGAGATCAGAGATCCTGAGACGGCTCAGATAGCAATTCAGTCTGCACTTACCGGCCACCTTGTATTCACAACAGTTCATGCTAATAATGTTTTTGATGTTCTTGGCAGGTTTATCCATATGGGTATAGATACATACAGTTTTATTTCTGCCTTGAATTGTATAATTGCTCAGAGGCTGGTCCGGAAATTATGCAATGAATGTAAGGTTTCCTACCGGCTGAAGAAATCTGAATTAGAAGAGAACAGAATTAAAAAAGAAGAATTGAATACCTTGATATTCAGAGCGGAAGGTTGTCCTGAATGTTCTAACATCGGATATCAGGGAAGGACAGTAATAGGTGAGGTTCTTGAACTTACCGATGAGATCAAGGAAATGATCCTGGATAAAAAACCATTGTCTGAAATAAAAAAACTGGCAATGGAGCAGGGGATGGTTCCGATTAGAAGGAATGGTCTTGAAAAATTAAAGAAAGGGATCACTTCTCTTTCAGAACTGAATAGAGTTACTATAAGAGAATGGAATTAAACAGATTATTCGTTAAATACAGGATTCCTGAGCAGTTTATATACTCCGGTGATAAAAGGGTTGAACTTTTTAGAATTAAAAAAGGTGTCCCTGAAAAAATAAGTTCATACGAGAGAGAGAAAAGTGAGGGGTTTTTTCCTGTCAAGTTGAAAAATGATCTGATTAATACCAGTACCGGTGTTATTCTTAATTCGGATCATTTTATATTTAATCTTCTGACATTTGATAAGATACCTTTCCGTAAGAAACAAAAGGATGATCTGGTGAACTGGAGGGTGCAGAAGCTTTTCCCTGAGAATATAAACAGCTATATTCATCAGTTTATTCAATTCGACAAGAAGACAATTCTATCTGTGCTGGCTCGAAATGACCTTCTCTTAAAAATCGAATCTGAGGCAGAAGATATTGGAACTGAACTTATCTATTCAGGAAATTCCACTATAGAGATCATGAACTATTTAAGATCCAGGGGAGATCATCCCGACTTTTTTATAGAATCAGATGGAAATATAATGCTTTCCGTATTTTTTAAAGAGGGACTCCCGGTGTACATTAGAAAGATGAGAACCGCCAGCGGAATTCCAGGTGGAACTGAGATCTATAAAACTGTTGAATATGTGGAAAAGAATTATGGATTTAAGCCTCGTTCCTGTTCTGTATTTTCTGTTGACGGGCATGGTGAAATTATTAAAAATGAGTTGAGAGAAATGAACTTTTCTCTGATCGACCATGGAAGATCCGATATGAGGTTTCTCCCGGGGGTAAAATGAGAAAGATCGAATATAATATCTCTTCCGGGAAATCAATAGATCTCAAACACTTCCTTATTACAATTTCCATGACATCCCTGATCTCTTTTCTCTTTTTATACATAGGGATAGATAACATTATTGATACAAACCTGAATCTGGAAGAGAAAATTGATCAAAAAAAATATTATGATACTGAACTTCAGAAGATAACCGAAAATGAAAAAATATTCGAAGAAAGAATTGAAAAGATCAAGATCAAATGGAACAGACGGGTTGTATTTGCTAATTCAGTTATTAACTCAAAAGTTTTTCCATTCATAAAACTGCTGGAACATTTTGAAGAAATACTGCCTGACATGGTTCAATTGAACGAAATTTTTATGGATTCCAGTAAGAAGGGGGAAATTGTAATCTCAGTCAATTCCTACTCAATTGAAAAACTATATGAATTGTACCGGAAGCTGATCGATAATAATCTGGTAATTGCAGCTGAAAGTGAAAATGGTGGAGTTTACAGATCAAAATTAAGGGTTACATTAAAAAAATGAAAAAGGAAGTAATTATATCAAATTCAATATTGATGTTTTTTGCTATATCGTTAGTTCTCTTATTAGTATCATTCGTCTACTCTTCTGTAAAAACAACCTCCCTTGAAGATCTGACAGAGGAGAAGCAACTACATGAGATCTCAGAAAAAAAATTTGCCACACTTAAAAATAATATGAAAGATTGGGATAATGTTGAAAAGGAGTATCTTGAATTTAAAGATGGTATGGTACTCAAATTTGAAGATTTCTCAAATTTCAGAAAGAATCTTGAACTTTTAATCAGTAGAAATTTAATAACAAAGAAAAATTTCCGGATTGAATATAAAAAAGCACTGAAAAATGAATATATAAAAGTTAATATATCAATGAAACTTACCGGTAATTATGAAAGTTTTAAAAAATTAATAAATGAGATCGGAAAGATAGATAAAATTGTATATTTTCGCTCTGTAAAAATGACAGGTTCCGAATCAGATGTAAGGGGTGATTTTAAAATGGAGGTCTATCTTGTCAGGTAGAATTATAGCAGCAATTCTTTTGATTTTAATTCCATTTCTATTAGGTGGTGAACTTATAAAATCATCAAAGGTCAGTAAACACGGGAAATTACATTTCGAAATCAAAAGAAATATATTTTCTCCTCAAAAAATAAGTAAATTACGGAAAGGGAGTATTGCTTCAAGGAAAAATGATATCAAAAAGGCTGAATTAATGAAGGAAAGAGAAAATGCAGAAACGAAAGTGATAGCTTCTGTATTTTATGAAGGCTTTCTTATTAAGGACAATAGGATTTTTGCACTTCTTAAGGTAAACGGACAATTTTATATTTCAAAGGAAGGGGATAGGATCCCGGGAAATATTTCAATAAAACAAATACTGGAGAAAAGGATTGTGCTGGAAATTGAAGCCAGTGAGGTTTCTGTTTTAAAGAAAGGAGAGAGAAATGTTAATTAAAAACGGAAGATATTATGGGAGATTTATTTTGCTTATCATTCCTCTGATAATATTTATGGGGTGTTCAGTTAATTCTGTTTATAAAAAGAAGGGATTGGAGCTTGTGAATTCAGGGAAATATGATGATGCAATAATATATTATAAAAATGCCCTCAAAAAGGATCCGGGAAATTCTTCAATAAAAACCCTTTTGCAGAGAGCCAAACTGTACGGATATTATTATCATGTGGCTCTGGCCAGAGATCTGAAAGAAAAAGGAAAAAGGGAATCATCTATTAACGAATATAAAATCGCACTATCCCTTCTGCCTGGAAACAGGGCATTAAAAAAAGAGTTTGATCTTTATTTGAGTGGCAATAAAGAAAAAATCATAGAACCCTTTGTGTCAGACATTAAACCTCCGGTAACTCTTCAACTTGACGGAAAAGAGATAGATTCTGTTTCTCTGAGAACTACTCCTATAAAGCAGATATTCAAAACGATAGGAAAATCATATGGTGTTAATTTTATTTTTGATAAAGATTTCAGGGATTTTCCATATACATTTGAAGTTGAGAAGATAGGGTTTTTTGAAATATTGAACCAGCTCTGTCTGGTATCAAACACAAAGTACAGGGTGATCGATTCATCTTCCGTATTGATCTATCCGAACACATCATTTAAGAAAAGAGCATTTGACCTGAAAGGGGTTAAGGTGTTTTTTCTTACAAATATAATGGCGGAAGATGCAAAAAAATTGCTTATTCCATTATTCAGAGATGAACAAATTATGGTTCAGGAAGATTTGAATCTTAACGCAGTGATCGTTAAAGGAAATAGTAATGTTCTCAAGAATATTGAAAAGTTCATCAGAAAGATCGATATATCGAAGAGTGAAGTGGAATTTGACATTGAGATCCTTGAAATAAATAGAAATTTATTAAACAAGATCGGAGCGGATTTTGGCAAAACTTTGACAACTCTGAATGTCGGATTGGAAACAGAGAGTGGAGGAGTTGATACCAGCCTGAATGTTAACAGTCTGAAAAATTCAAATTTTTTCCTGACTCTGCCGACAATTGCACTGAATCTTCTCGGAACCGATGACAATAGTAAAATTCTGGCTAAGCCTAATCTTAGAGGAATAAACGGAGAAGAGATAAAGTTTATGGTGGGTGATGAGATCCCTATTCCCCAAACTACTTTACAATCTATTGCAGCCGGAGGGATAGAAAGCTCTCCTGTTACGACATATCAATACAAGAATGTCGGTGTCGAAATAAAGCTCACTCCATATGTCCATAAAGGCGAGGTTACAATAAAATTAAAGCTATCAATGAATTTCGTGACAACTTATGTAGATCAGTTCCCGGTTCTTGGGAAAAGAGAATTGGAGAGTACAATCAGGTTGAGAGAGGGCGAGAGCAGTATAATCGGGGGTTTCATCAGAGATGAAACCAGAGGGAAAATAGAGGGAATCCCTTTCCTTTCAAAATTACCAATAATCGGAAGGCTATTTGGCAGTTCAGAGGATACAATAAGACAAACTGATATTATCTTTTCGATAACACCAAGGTTTATTCGTGAGATTAAAACTGATAAAGAAAGCAGGAGTACGATCTGGTCGGTCTCCAATGAGAGTAATAGTACATCCAAAAGGTCTTTAAATCCACTTACAAATGGCAGGAGGATCAACCCTTTACAGTCTCGTGGACAAAATTCTATCAGTATAACTCCGGCCAGGATCAGAGTTAAAGAGAATACTTCTTCAATCTTTTCGATAAGAATGAATTCGGGTTCAAATGTTTCGACACTTTCGATTAGTGGAAATGTCGAGGGCGGCAGGAGCGAGATAGAGGAACTAAATACTGATGCGATTAAGGAAGACAAAGTGAAAATTCTTCAAAATCATTCCGGATCATCTTTTGATCTTGGTATCTCATTTTTTGACAGGCCGGTCAAATTAGGAAATTTGGGAAAAATTAAAGTTAAATTTTTAGAAAAAGGTGAGTACAAAATCAGGTTCACTAATATCTATGCATCATTTGAAAGAAAACCAGTAAAATTGAAAGGAACTGAAACTATAGTAATCGTGTATTGATAGAGAAAAGGATATTATTTAATTTTTTCTTTGAGAGCTTTCCCGGCCTTAAAAACTGGTACATTTTTTGATCTGATCTTGATCTTCTTTCCTGTTTTAGGATTAACTCCGGTTTTCTCCTTTCTGTGAGCAATAGAAAATGTACCAAAACCTACTAAGGTAACCTTCCCTTTATTCTTCAGCTCTTCCGTAACAGTATCAATGAATGAATTTACGAGATTTTCCGTGTCTGAAACCTTAAGTTGAGCTTTTTCCGAGATAGATTTTACCAATTCAGTTTTGTTCATTACTCCTCCTCTGAAAATAATAAAAAATAAGTAAAAAAAAGTCAAGATAAAGAAATAAAATAGAATACAAATTTATTGGGCACAAATATAGTTTTTTAGTTAACAATTAGATAAATGTATGATTATATTGACAAAAAACTTTCAACTAAATAGAATCTTCATTATGTTCAGAGATCTGAAAGAAGAAGAGATTCAACATCTGATTGATATGTTGAAGAACGGTAAAATTAAGATATCAAAAAAAGAGATTATAAATAAACTAAAAAAAATTCTTGATTCCCAGCAGATCTTTCCACTTGATCAACAGAGAATGATGCTTCTAAAACTTATACATAATTATGACATAACCAAGAAAAAGGCAGTCATAATTCTTGATGAACACATAAGGGATATATACCCTTCCACAATTGCATTAGGAGTTCTTGCTGAAGACTGGCCCGGGATGTCAAATTCTATTCTTGGACTAATTCATCACAGATCAAGAAATGTCCAGTTTATAAAGGGATTTACTGTAGAGTTTAAAAAGAAGATTGTTGGCATAGTCATTCTTGCATTTAATATATATTCAAAGAATGAATTGGATGTCTTTAAAAAGGAGAAAAAGTCACTAATTAAAACCATAAAGGAAGCTGCGGTCGGCAGTGTCAGTAAATATATACTACAGGACGAGGAAGCAGTAAAATCAGGAATATTCAATCAGATATTAAAAAGGATAAAAAAGATATATACTGAAGATGATATTGATCAACTAATAAATGAGAATGGTCAGGTTTTAAAGTTTGTCCTCTCCCGAACAAGAAAGTACCTTGAGGAGAGAAAAACAAACGATCTTGCAGATTTTATTCTTGAAAATTTCAAGTGTCAGAAACTGGTCAGATCAGGTAATGTAAATGAAATAATCAAGATCAAAAATTTTGAGACCACTTATGAGAAATTGACCGGGATTACTTTCGTTTGTAAGGGATATGTGATATCAATTGAGGATTTTTTAAGAACTCTGGATCATATTGTCCCTGATCATATAATTAAGCATCACAAGAGTTTTGTAAGCAGTGACGGACTCCTGGTCTACAGGATCGAGATCGTTGATAAATATGGATCTCAACTTACATCGCTATTAACATCTTCTATTGAAAAATCATTTAATAAAATCGTCATTGCTGCACATAATTCAAGATTTTCAAATATAAAATCGGTTGGAGGATTCGAACACTTTGCAAGAGCAATAATTCCCTTTCTTATGGATGAGATAGAACGGACCAGAATTACACAGGTTTTTCTCAATGTGACTAATAAAACTGATTTTAATATTGAAATTAAAGCAATAATAGTAAGAACTTTTAAGAATAAAGGGAAAATATTAAATTTAATTCCAAAAATAGATAAATTGCCAGGTGTGGAGATCAGTTCTTTCATCCCGACCAAAGTGTACCGGGACAATTTTTTTGTTGATCTTTTCAAACTTAAAATTGATCTTTCGGAATTTTCATCTGTAAGAGATATTTTTGATACACTCAGGGAAACGATAAAAAAGGAATTTGGAGCGATCAGGGATTTTGATCAGGGGTTAAGGGACATAAATATTTTTATACTGACCAAACTTATTGATGAATTAAAAGAAATAGATAAGAAGATCATAATGGAAATATTTTTCAATTTTGATGAAATGTTCCGGATCGAAACAAACTTTGAAGTTATGAAGGAAGTTGTAAGTATGTGCTATGACCTGACATTTGAATCAAAGAAAAGGACTGGTTCGCCAATATTTATTAATTCTAAAAAAATGAAGGATACAAATAAAACCATTATAATTGTTTCATGTTTCAGAGACAGATCATTCCTGAGAACAATAACTTCGCTCTTTAAGGAATTTAATATAAATTTTTCAAAATTTTATATTGATCAGAGAAAATATTCCACAATTATCATCGATTCCAATAAAGATGCTGAATTGAGGAGCTTGATAAAAGAGTTAAAGGAGAAGATAAAAGGGTGTATTTAAAAGAAACTAAGGGACCTTCCCTTATTTCTTATTTGTAAAGTCACGCATGATGGAATAAAATTCCTTAATATTACTTACAGGCAGGATTTCAGCCTTCTTAATATTGACATCAGATTGTGCTTTGGGGATTATGAATTTTTTAAAACCGTGATTTACTGCTTCTTTGATCCTGTTTTCGATAAAACTTACAGGGCGAATTTCTCCGGTAAGTCCTACTTCACCCAGGAAGACCATATTTCCCCTGAAAACTAAATTCTTATGACTTGAAATCAGTGCCGAGCATACCGCCAGGTCACTTGCAGTTTCTTTAAGGTTTATTCCCCCTGTTATATTAAGGAAGACATCTGATTTATAGAAAGGGATTCTTAGTTTTTTTTCTATTACAGAGATCAGCATTGATAATCTGAATGGATCAAATCCTATTGCCATCCTTCTGGGGTTCCCTCCGAAGGGATTTTCGGTTACTAAGGCTTGTATCTCTATCAATATAGATCTCATTCCTTTCATCGATGCGACTACAGATGTGCCCGGTTCTATGGAATCTCTCTTCTGAAGAAAAACTTCTGACGGATCAGTTACAGAGGTTAAGCCTGTAGCACTCATTTGAAAAATCCCCAACTCATTCACAGATCCATACCTGTTCTTTTCCACTCTTAACACTTTTAAATTAGATTGAAGTTCTCCCTGGAAATAAAGTACGACATCAACCATGTGTTCCAGAGTTTTCGGGCCAGCTATCTGCCCGTCCTTTGTTATATGGCCAATAATAAAAACTGCAATATTGTTTGATTTAGCAATCTCTACCAGTTCGGAAGTAACATGCCTCAATTTTGAGACTGATCCGTTGAATCCCCCAGTCTTCCTGGAGTTCAAAGTCTGTATGGAGTCAATTATAATGAATTCCGGGGACAGTTTTTTCAAGCTGATTTTCAGGTCTTCAAGATCTCCCATAGTGAGAAGGAAAATATCTTCTGAGGCTATCCCCAGCCTGTCTGCCCGGGATTTGATCTGTCCTTCAGACTCTTCACCGGAATAATAAAGTACCTTCCCTTTTTTAGAAAGATTAGCTGAAACTTCCAGCAATAATGTAGATTTGCCGACACCAGGTTCTCCTCCGATCAAAATAACTGATCCCGGCACAATACCGCCACCGAGGGACCTGTCAAATTCTTTGATATCTGAATTTATTCTGGATATTTTCTCCTGATCTATACTATTTAATCTAACAGGATCTCTTCTTTGTTCATCTGATATTTCATTGGAATTATCAACTTGATCAGTAATTTCATTCATTGAATTCCAGCTGTCACATTGAGGACATTTGCCGTAGAATTTCGGGCTCTGATATTGACACTCAGAGCATTCAAAAAATGTCTTAGATGCCATCAGGTAATTAAGGCTTAATCCTTTTCAGTGAGTATAGAGAAGTCAGCAATTTGCAGAAAAAGTTCGTTGATCTTTTGCAGCAGTCCGATCCGGTTCTTCCTGATATTCTCATTCTTATCCATTACGAGAACTTTCTCAAAGAAATTGTCTACTACGGGTTTCATATCAATAAAATTTGAACATGCTTCGATATAATCATTATCCCTTAGAAGTTTTTCGGTTCCCGATCTTGTTTCATTTATTATCTCAAATAAAACTTTTTCTTCAGGCTCAACCAGAAAGGTATCAGAGACAGCAAGAATTTCAGAATCTTTGATTATATTTCTTACTCTTTTATGAACCTCAATCAGATGATGGATGGATGAGCTCTTTGAAACTTCAGAAACTGCTTTAGTTCTCAGGTATATCTTGTAAATGAACAGAGTATTACTCTTTATCACACTGTTAACCACATCATTATCTATGAACAGGAGATCTTTTAGAAAGTGCTCCATCCTTGCTGAGAATAGAGATGTTATCACTTTAAGTATTTTTCCCCTGTCTTCCACAGCAATACCGAATTTATTAATAGTAAATTCAATTACTGGCTTCAGGTCAAAATTGAGTTTGAAATCTACAATTATTTTAATGATCGCAGAAGTATCTCTTCTGATCCCATAAGGATCTTTAGAACTAGAAACTTTAATTCCTTTGGAAATCAATCCAACAATATTATCGATCTTATCACCTATTGAAAGGATTCCGGCATTAAGGCTTTCAAGTTCGTCTTCAACAAATCCCTTCGGTTCATAGTGGTAATATACAGTTTCCCAGATATCTCTTTCTATACCTTTTTCTTTAAGATAAAGTCCTCCCATTATGCCCTGTAATGAGGGGAATTCACCCACCATCCTCGTTAAAAGATCATTCTTACATAATTCTGCTGCAGCACCGATATTCTTTGTCTGCTCAGTATTTCCCGATAATTCGGAAAGAAGTTCTGATATTTCTTTTATTCTTATACTCTTTTCGTGAAATGTTCCCAGATCTTTCTGGAACATAACATTTTTCAATCCTTCCCTTAAAGCTTCAAAATCATCATTTCTGTCATTATCCCAGAAAAATTTCGCATCCTCAAAAGTAGCCCTGATGACTTTTTCATTTCCTTTGGAGACAGATTCACTTTCGTCAGGGACATTTGAAACCCCTGCAAATATATTTGTCAGTTTTTCACTCTTGTCATATACCGGAACGAGTTTCTTCTCATTTATCATAAACGTTGATATGATCTCAGATGGGAGATCAAGATATTGTTCATCAAATTTCCCGGCAAAGACTACAGGATATTCATTATTAAATACGTAATACTCCAGCATCTTATCTGTCATTTGTACTTTTAAGCCCAGGTCCTTTTCCAGATCTTTTATTTCTGTCAGGATCTTATCCTTTCTCTCTTCTTCACTGAAGATAACGAAATTCTGACTCATTTGCTCACAATATTCCTGAAAAGATGAGATTCTGATCTTCTCCTCAGACAGAAGACGGTGTCCATTAGTTATATTTGAAGATGTTATCCCGGCAAATTGAAAATCAATGGTTTTACCATTGAAGATTGCCAGCAAATTTCTAATAGGCCTTACGAAACTTTTCCCTGAACTATTCCATGTCATTGTTTTGTTAAAGAACATTTTATCAAGAATTTCAGGAATTAATTTACTAAGGAGTGCTTTTGTATCATCCCCTTTATCTTCTCTTGTAAATCCAAGATAAATTCCCTTTTTTGTTTCTATTTCCTCAAGGTCCGACTCTTTTATTCCATTTGTTTCCAGAAATTTTTCAAGTGCTTTGGTTGGATTCTGATCTTCATCAAAAGCAATCTCCCTGGAAGGACCTTTGACCTGTTCAGATTTTGCTCCGGAAACCGAACTGATATTATTAAAAAAGAGGAGGAATCTTCTGTTGGTCATTGCAGTTTCAATTGCTCCGATTTCAATACGTTTTTGTATTAAAGAATTTGTGAAACCTTTAATCAACTGATCCATTATATCTTTAACATAGGATACAGGGACTTCTTCAACTCCCAATTCAAATAAAAATTCAGCCATTTTTACCTTCTGTTTTTAATATGTATAATTTTGCTGTTTGAGATGCAAGGTCTCTCATCGAAGCAAGAAATGATGTTCTTTCAGCTACAGATACTGCTTTTCTTGCATCAAGTATATTGAATGCATGTGAACATTTAAGAACATAATCGAATGCAGGAAGATATAATTCAAGTTCAAGAAGTCTTATCGCTTCTTTATTGTAGAGCATATATAATTCCCTCAACATCTCTATATCAGCAGTTTCAAAGTTGTAGACAGAGAATTGTTTCTCCTCTTCTGTTCTTAATTCACCATAGGAAACATTATTACTCCAGCTAAGATCGTAGATGTTACTCTTCTGTTCAAGAAAACTTGCCAGTCTTTCGATTCCGTAAGTAATTTCCAGAGATTTGGGATTAAGTTCTATTCCCCCCGCCTGCTGGAAATATGTAAATTGTGTGATCTCAAGGCCGTCGCACATAACCTGCCACCCCACGCCCCATGCACCGAGAGAGGGGGATGCCCAATTATCTTCATCAAATTTTATATCATGATTCCTAATCTCGACACCAAGAAACTGCAAGCTGTTAAGGTATAACTCCTGCCCGTTTTCCGGGACAGGTTTCAATATTACCTGAAATTGGTTGTGTTTTTGTACCCGGTTGGGATTCTCCGCATATCTGCCGTCATCCGGCCTTCGGGAGGGTTGCCAGTATGCTGTTCTCCACGGTTTTTTCCCAAGCACTTTAAAGAAAGTGTCGGGAGTCATTGTCCCGGCTCCTACTTCATTATCATAACCGGAAGCAATATAACATCCGTTATGGGACCAGAATTCCTCTAATTTTAAAATAATTTCCTGTATGCTCAATTTTCCTCACTTTTCTTCCATCTGAGTATTAACTTACGTGCAGCATAAACTTCATCAAGTCTTGATACGGGAGTGTTGTGCGGTGAGTTCTTCAGATGTTCAGGGTTTTCACTTGCTTCCTTTAATATGGTTTTCATGACAGATAGGAAATTATCAAGCGTCTCTTTACTTTCAGTTTCAGTAGGCTCGATCATCATTGCACCATGAATTATCAATGGGAAATATACTGTAAATGGATGAATATTATAGTCAAGAAGCCTTTTCGCTATATCCAGTGTTTTAACATTGAGTCCTGAATCTGAAAAGACCACTTCATGAAGTGTTTTACTTTTATATGGAAGGTCCAGATATCCTTCCAGCCCTTTCCTTATATAATTTGCATTAAGAACCGCATCTTCAGCTACCAGGCTTATATTCTCTTTCCCAAGAGCCATCAGGTAGGCAAGTGCCTTTACTATTACAAGGAAGTTCCCATAGTAATTCTTGATTCTTCCTATTCCGTTCTCAGTAAAATAGTTAACCTTTAATTTATTGCCATCAGATGTTATTCTGGGGACAGGGAGGAACTTTGACAGTTCTTTACTGACACCGATGGGTCCGGATCCGGGGCCTCCGCCTCCATGAGGTGTTGAAAATGTTTTGTGAAGGTTAAGATGTATAACATCGGCACCAAGATCACCCGGCCTTACTATTCCAAGGAAAGCATTCATGTTTGCACCGTCCATATAAAGCAGGGAGCCGTTATCATGAAGGGCTTTGGAAATTTCAACAATATTTTTTTCGAAAATACCAAGAGTATTTGGATTCGTCATCATAAGCGCTGCTACGTCTCTGTCCAGGTGTTTTTTTAATTCTTCCAAATCAATAATTCCATCCTCATTTGACGGAATCTCTTTTATCTCATATCCGGCAAAATGGGCAGAAGCGGGATTAGTACCATGAGCGGAGTCGGGGATCAGAACTACTTTTCTCGGATCACCAAGGGATGTCAGGTGTTTTCTGATTATCATCATCCCTGTGAATTCCCCGTGAGCTCCGGCTGAAGGCGTAAGTGTAAATGAGTTCATCCCGGTCAGCTCAATAAGCCAGTCTTCAAGTTCTTTTAATATTTTAAGATTTCCCTGTACAAGATCAACAGGGGAGTATGGATGAGCGGAGAGGTTTTCGATCCCTGCTATTTTCTCATTAACTTTTGGATTGTACTTCATTGTACATGAACCTAACGGATAGAATCCATTGTCTACCGAATGATTTAATCTTGCAAGGTTTGAGAAATGTCTTACGGTCTCCACTTCTGACAGTGACGGAAAATCTTCAATACCGTCTCTGAGCTTATTTTTATCAATTGTAATAAGGTCATTAGGAAGCTGGTTCAGACTGACAGATATTCCTGTTTTCCCCGGCCGGCTGACATTGAAGATAAGTTCCGGAAGTTTGTTCATCTTAATTCTCCAATGGCATTTACAAAATTGTCTATATCCGCTTTCTTATGCATCTCGGTAAAGTTGACAAGTATATGGTTTTTAAACTCTTTGAAGAACCAGTTCAAAGGAATACCCGGGAGTATTCCCTTCATCTTCAGTTTTTTCATGAATTGATCAATATCCATATCTTTCAGATCGATTACTACTTCATTGAAAAAATCTTTTTTGAATTTTACTTCTATATGGTCCATACCTGATATTTGTTTTACAAAATATGCGGTATTAAGATGATTTGATTTTGAAATATCATTCAGGCCTTTTTCTCCGAGAATCGTTAGATAGATTGATGCTCTAAGTGCACACCATGCCTGATTAGAGCAAATATTTGATGTTGCCTTTTCTCTTTTAATATGCTGTTCTCTGGTTGACAAGGTGAGTACATACCCCCTGTTTCCATTTGTATCAATTGTTTCTCCGACAAGCCTTCCGGGAATTTGCCTGACGAATTCTTTCCTTGCTGATATGAATCCAAGAAAAGGGCCTCCATATGATAGAGGAAGTCCGAAACTTTGTGCTTCACCTACAACAATATCGACACCGTTCGATCCCGGAGAGGAGAGGAAAGGGAGTGAAAAAGCTTCAGTAATTATCTGTGTGGTAATAATACCTGAATTATGAGCTATTTCGGTTATCTGATCTACGTCTTCGATAACACCGAAAAAATTGGGTGATTGAAATATCACTCCACCTGTCTCATCATCCAGCTTAGATCCCAGGTCTGCAATATCGACCTTTCCTGAAGTTTCATCAAAATCAACCTGTTCTATACTGATATCCAGATTCTGGATATAGGAATTTATTATCTCAAGATATTCCGGGTGAATATTTGAAGCAGCAAGTATTTTTTTCTTACGGGATTTTCTAACCATGAGAAGGACACCTTCGGCCGACGCTGTCCCTCCATCATACAAAGAGGAATTTGATATATCCATTCCTGTCAGCATTGACATCATTGTCTGGTACTCGAACATTGCCTGGAGGCTTCCCTGGCTTACCTCAGGCTGATAAGGTGTATATGGAGTAAGGAAATCTCCCTTCGAACTGAGTGATTTTACTGCCTCCGGGATAAAGTGATTGTATGCTCCGCCACCAAGAAAACTTTTATATTTATGGAATTCATTTTCTTTCCCATATTCATTGAATTTTTCTATTAATTCATCCTCATGAAGCATTGAAGGAATATTATCTAAAGGAAAATAGTATTTTTCTTTCGGGATATCTGAAAAAAGTTCTTTAATATCATTGATACCTATAACTTTTTTCATCTCCTCTCTTTCTGGGTTTGTAAGGGGGAAATATCTCATCTATATCTCCTGCTCAGATTCCCTTAAGGTACTCTTCGTATTGATCTGCGTCAAGGAGATCGGTCAATTCAGCAGAATCTGAAATTTTGATCTTAAATATCCAGCCTGAATCGTATGGATCTTTGTTGATATTTTCCGGAGTGTCCTCAAGTGATGTGTTTACGTCAACTACTTCACCAGAAAGAGGTGTGAAAATATCATTTACTGCTTTGACTGATTCAATATTAGAACATGTATCTCCTTTTGAAAAGGAGTTCCCTTTTTCAGGGAGTTCAATATAAACAACATCGCCCATTTCTTTCTGTGCATAATCCGAAACGCCAATGATAGCTATATCATCTTCAAGTTTTACCCATTCATGATCTTTTGAAAATTTGTAAGTTTTTAAATCCATAATTTTCCTCCTTTAATTAAAATATCAACAAGCTTTTATCATCATGAGATAATGTTTCAATTATTGTTATCACGAAGATCTTTTGTAAAAAGGTGTTTCAACAACCATAGCTTCGACCTGTTTTTCCCTTATCTCAACATGAAATTTTGATCCAATATCACTATGTCCGAGTGGTAGGTAAACAAGGCCGATAGGTTTCCTGAGGAATGGGGCAAAGGTTCCGCTGGTAACCTCAGAATAGTGTTTGCCATCCACGAACACTTTATAACCATGCCTCGGGACTCCTTTTTCTGTAAGTTCAAACCCTACAAGTTTCCTGCTGATACCTTCTTCTTTTTGCTTCAATAGAGAATCTCTTCCAATAAAATCCCCTTTCTTCAACTTAAGTATCCACCCCAGATCTGCCTCAAGGATAGTATGGGAATCATCAATATCGTTACCATAGAGGGACATTTTTGATTCAAGCCGAAGGGTATCTCTCGCTCCAAGTCCGGCCGGAATTATTCCAAGGTCTTTCCCTTTTTCAGCAAGATCAATAAAAAGATCTGACGCTGTTTTCTCATCAGATTGAAAATATATCTCAAATCCATCTTCGCCTGTATATCCGGTTCTCGAAATTATTGCATCAATGTTGCTTACTTTTCCGACAAGAAAATAGTAATACTTGAGATCGGTTATTTTATCACTGGTGAATTGAGTAAGCAGTTTCTCCGCATTCGGACCCTGAATGGCTATTTGAGTATATTCATCGCTCCGGTTCTTAATTGAAACTCCGAATCTTTCAACTTTACTGCTTATCCATTTAAAATCCTTCTCAAGATTTGCTGCATTGACGACCAGCAAATATTCTTTATCAGTTATCATATAGACCAGCATGTCGTCAACAAAACAACCGTTTTCATTTGGAAGAGCAGTATAGAGAATCTTGCCCGGCTTCAGTTTGCTGATATTGTTGGAAGTAATATACTGAACTGCATCAAGAGCCGAATCGCCTTTAATGAATATTTCTCCCATATGACTTACATCAAAAATTCCGCCTGTGGTTCTCACCGAATTATGTTCTTCAGATAATCCGGAATATTGAACAGGAAGGTCCCATCCGAAGAAGTCGATCATTTTCCCGCCAAGATGGTAATGTGCACTGTTAATTGTAGTTTTTTTCATGAAAGATGCTCCAGTTTTCCCAAATTATAAACTATCACAATAATCCTCAAAAATCAAGAAATCAAAATAGAATTCAAATAGAGATAAAGATAGG
>JAOZUQ010000043.1 GCA_029938635.1 Candidatus Aminicenantota bacterium | reverse complement strand
TCCTCTGCCGATCCTTCCTTAATAGTTTTACAAAAAATAAAAGAGTATAAGTCGAATTTTATATAGTAGATTTACTTGACATCACTTATTTGATGTCAATATAATTAAATTCAATATTATCCGGAGGCCATTTTGAAAATTGAAGAACTCAAAAAGTTTGATGGTAAAGATGGTAGGCCTGTTTATATAGCTTATAAAGGCAATATTTATGATGTATCCGACAGTAAGCTTTGGAAGAATGGATCTCACATAAACAGACACTTTGCGGGTGAAGATCTTACTCACCAGATGGCTGTAGCTCCCCATGCAGATGATGTGATGAGCAGGTACAAAATTGTGGATAAGCTGGAAACTGAGGAAAAACCTGTTGAGATAGATAAGATGGATAAGAGGCGTGATTTTTACAGGAAATTTCATCCTCATCCTGTACTTATACATTTTCCAATGGCTTTATTCTTTTTTACTTTTATTATGCAGTTATTATTTTTGATTTTTAATTTTTCTCCATATGAAAATGCAGCTTATTATTCACTATTTATCGGTGTTGTACTTGCATATCCTGCCACAGCATCAGGGATCTATAGCTGGTGGATTAATTATCAAAGCCTGTTAACCAGAACGTTTAAGATAAAACTTTATATGTCGATACTTTTACTGGTATTAACTTCTGCTTCGCTTTTGTTCCGGATACTTGTTCCGGGCATATCATTTACAGCAGGAGCAGGATTTTATATATACAATGCAATGCTGTTTCTTGGCTTCCCGGTAGTTACTATTGTAGGGTATTACGGAGGCAAGATCACATGGCCGGGTTAAGATCATAAATAAACAGGGAAAGAGGCTTATATGAATGTTGATTTAAAAACAAAGATCAGGGAATTGGAAGATATGATCGAGATAGTTCTGATCTCTATTCCAAGAGAAATTTCAGCACGTGAATTCTATCTTAATTCAGTTCAAAAATTCAGGGAAGGGTTTGCGAGAGAACTATTTACGGATCTCGCAGAACAGGAACTGGGACATGAAGCCGAATTGAGAAAGATTCTGAAAAGGCTGAAAGTGGAATTATCAGAATTAAAAAAATCCTGATACAGTATTGAAATTTCCCGCATTCACAGAAAAAATAATTCCAGTTTAATTTTCACATGTCCTTTTTTACAATAAATTTGTTATAGAGTAGAAGACTTATTATTGTCAAAAGTCCGATACCTGAGAAAATCAGCCATAAAGTCCTCGGCTGGTTTAAATTATCAACGAAATGAACATATAATTTTGCTCCTAATATACCTCCGACCGAACTTCCGAAGACACCATATAGAAATAAATAACCCATATACATCGCTTTTTTATCGGGAGGGGCTGTTATACCTATATAACTTATAAATTTTGGATGGGCTGTCATTTCACCGATAGAAAACAATACTATACCTGTAATAAATATCCATATATCAGTAGAAATTGCCAGAATACCCATTCCTATCGTTGCCACTCCGATCCCTGTCATCATTGTGGGCAGCGCTTTAAGGTTCTTTACAATATTTGAAATAAATAATTGCAGGAGGATAATTACACCTGCATTTATTACTGTTACATGTTCAACATCAAAGAACCAGTTTATCGTGATCCCGAAAAATCCCAGAAATTTATTAACCGCCATATTAAGTGATGAGGCATCAACATATGCCTGAACATACCATAGGACCGAATCAAACATCTGGAAATAAAGGACCCAGAATCCTGAATACAATAATATCATTAAGAGAAATTTTGCGTGGTCATTAAATTTATGAATATCATCACTTTTGATTATTATGAGTGATAAGATGGAAAAATATATGATTGTACAAATTATTCTCCCCAATAATCCGAGCCCCGGGATAATCCATAAAATTACCATTGCCAAAACCGGAAATAATATTGATATCTTCGATCCGTTTTTTAGTACAAAAAGGGAAACTATTATTACAGATAAGAGAAAAAGGAGGAAAAAAGGCCTTGATTTCAGATTCTCCATCGATTTATTAATATCATCTGCAGTAATTCCTTTTAATGCAGGATATTGATGAATATCATTCAGAAGAGTATTTATATCATTCCTAGTAAATTTATCAGGATTAAGTACGATCCGAAAGCTATCTTTCTGATCTTTTTTGATTGAGTATTTATACTGAATTGTTGTTTCATTTGAAAATAAGGCAGATATCTTCGAAAGAGATCTTGCCAAAGCATCTTCAATTTTAAGATCTGAAATAATGAATCCTCCATCTTTCAACTTTTTAACAAGTTCTTCTTTATACAGTGGAAGACTGTCCGGCTTGAAGATTGTTATGGAAGGAAGTTGATCTGAGTTTTTTTCAGGAAGTATAAATGAAAAATTCTCTTTTCTGGACATATTCCTGTTAACATTAAATAGTAAATATTTTCCACCCGATTCAAATCCGAATTCTGATATTTTCAGTTCTGATTGCCGGGGCTTTATATATAAAGATATGGAAAAAATAAATAGCAGAAGTAGAATGGATATTGTAATATATCTGAATAATAGTGAATTTTTTATTTTATGGTGCAGCAATACCAATGGAGAATAAATTATCTCAAAAGCATTTGCCAATGTCTGGATGAGTGACGTTTCATCTCTCTTTTCTCCTTTAGCTCTCTTTACCGGATCTTTATAAAGAAGTGCTGTCGGAATGATCAGTGAACCTGTACAAATAGCTGATGCTATTATCACATATGCAGGATTCATGCTCTTAAGGAATGGCACGAGGAATAGCGGAAACATGAAGGCACCCAGGTTGATAGACCAGTAAAAAATTCCAAAAGCCTGAGTACTGTTCTTCTCATCTGTTACCCTTGCAATAGTTCCGGAGATTATAGGTTTGAACATTCCTGCACCAAATCCCATGATGACCAATGCAATAAAAACTGATGAATAAGTAGTCATCTGACTTGTCAGGAAATAACCGCTTCCAAGCAGTGCAAAAGCGACCATAAGGATCTTCCTGTATCCGAACCGGTCAGCAACGGCACCTGAAATAATAGGCAGGAAATAGAGTAGGGGCTGGATAACTCCTTTTATTACTCCTACACTCTCTTTCGGGATATTAAGAGAATCTGTAAAGTATACAGAAATAAAGCTCATCATTCCGTAGTATGAACCTCTTTCGAAGAATTCAAAGATTACTACAAGCCAGAACTGCGGTGGAAATTTTTTAAAAAACCCGGTCTTCTCGTTTGTCATGTTTTTATCCTATCGGTGAATCTTATCAACAGAAATTTAAAAAAGCAAGAAATCAAAATATTTTCAGATCTATACCTTTTTCCCGGTAGAAATAATGAATTTTTGAAGTCTGAAGAATAGATAATAAAAAACCGGAAGTATCAAAAGGATCAATAGTGCAGAAGTTGTAAGCCCACCAACAGTACACAAAGCGAGAGATGACCATATGTCCGATTTTCCTGCTCCCGATTCTTTAAAGATCACAAGTGGAAGCATACCCAATACAGTTGTCATCGTTGTCATAAATATAGGCCTGATCCTCTCCTTGGTTGCGATAACGATCGATTCAATTATTCTGGATGAATTTTTTAAATGCCGGTTAATGTTGTCTATCAGGAGGATTGCATTATTAACAACTATTCCTGATAAAAGGATTACTCCGATATAGGCTGTGGAATCAAAGGAATAATCCATTACAACAAATGCAATGAACACTCCGATTAAAGCAAGAGGTATGGAAAGCATAATGAGCAGAGGCTGGAGGAAATTCTCATATAACATCCCCAGAATTAAATAGATCAGGAACATGGAAAGAATGATCGCATAGTTAAGTTGATCCTCCTCTTCATCGGTCATACGGAAGCTCCTCTCTTTAAGGCTTTTAGTGAATCCTACGGGAACCTCAAGGTTATTATAGATCGTCTGATGGAATCTGTCTGCAGCTTTATTCGATCCCAGATAATCCCATTGTATCATTGCTTCATATTGCTGGTTCTCTCTTGTAATGCCGCCTTTTTGTGTTGTGAAGTCCACATCGACGACATCTCTTATCCTGAAAGGGATGTTTTGAGGTGATGTCTGATGAAGGTCGAGAATCTCATCAAGTTCTATCTCTTTAACACCGGCCACCTTTATCTCAATTGACATCTCTTTTTCTTCAAATTTGAGTTTTTGTGTATTTGAGCTTTCCCTGAGTGTGGAAGAGAGCAGGGCGAGTAGATAACGTGGATCCAGTTTATATATTTTCAGTTTTTCTCTACTTAGTTTAAGTGAGAAATATTTTTCTTTTCCTCCCCACCAGAATTGCATATCTGTCTGAACTTCAGCTTCTTTTATCCTTTTATGAGCCAGGAGTTCTTTTTTTACCTTAGTGCAATATTCCATGAGTTTTTCAAAACTATATCCTTTTATATGGATCTCCCATGGCAGGTTGGAACCGGTGGATGGATCATAAAAATAAGGTTCCTGATCGAATCCGGTAACTCTGACTCCTATACCGGCCAGATTTGTAGCTATTCCTACAAGCTCCTGTTTTAATTGTACAGGAAAAGCTGTGTTCTCTACTTCAGGAGGAAAAGTTATGACCATATAAGCACCCCTAGGCCATATTTGTGTATTGATCTCTTTTTTATAAGGTTTCGAAAGGGCGACCTTTTCAAATTTTGTAATTGAATTCTGGATATCACTGAATTCCGCACCTGAAGGAAATCTAAGATATACAACTACCTGTTCCTGTGAATACCAGGAAAAAAATGTTCCGAAAGAAACCTCTTTCTTAAATGTAGTAAAAGAAAATATCAAAATAAGAATGACCGGAGTTATTACCAATAGAGGATATTTGAGAATGAAGGGGAAGAATCGCCCTTTCGTGATCTTTTTCTTCTTTTTATTTATCTTGATATTAAGTCTTGAACTAAGTGAAGGTATAAGTACGAATGATACAATAATGGAGGATATAAGAGAAATTGCAATTATATATGCAAGAGGGAGGTAATATACTTTAAGCCTCTCCCTGAAAAGGATCGCGAATGAAAAAAATACGATAATTGTAGTAAATGTAGATGATATTACCGGGAGGATTACTGCACGGGCTCCTTCAATTGAAGATTCTTTTCTGCCAAGTCCCATTTCTCTGAATCTCAATATTGAATCGAACACAACAACAGCATTATCAACAAAAAGGCCGAAGCCTAATGCCAGCCCAGATAATGTAAGAAGGTTCAATGCGATCCCGGTGAGGTGAATGACCGTCAATGTTGCAAATACAGAAAAGAAAACCGATGAAAAAATAAGCAATGTTGCTTTGATGTCTCTTACTATTGCGATAAGGATCACAAATATTATTATAAGTATGAGAAAAGCAATTTTTGATAATTTAAATAGTTCTCTCCGGAGTACCTTACTATCATCACTCTGAATTACAAATTCGATCTCTCCACTTAGACGATTTGCTAAAACTTTTAATTTAGCACGGACTTTTTTTGCAACATCCAAATGACTATAGGAAGATTCCTTAAACAATTCAAAAACCAGAAATGATTTCCCCTGAAATTTTCTTTCATTTCTCAATTCTTCAAAACCAAGATAAACGTCAGCAATGTCTTTCAGGTATAATTTTTTCTCACCAAAATTTTTAATAAAGATATTCTGGATATCTTGAATGTTTTCGGGAGATTCAGTCAGCGACAGGGTTATTTCGCCGGACTCTTTTTTGAATGATATAGACTGGTTGGTATAAAAATACTGATATATACGTCCCTGAATGTCAAATATTGAAACGCCGAACTTTATAAGCTTCCTCATATTTGTTCTGATCTGTATCTGCGGGTCAACACCTCCCTGAAGGTTAACTTCCTTAACTCCGGGAATTGCCCGGAGATAAGGATGGATATCTTTTTCTGCTATCTTCCTGAGCGAATATATATTGAAGTTTTTTCCATAAACGCCGATAATAAACAGGGGTTTCTGCTCAAAATCATCAGGTATCCTTTCGGAAATGATGGGAGGCCGTACTGATTTGGGTAGTTCGCTATGAAGCCGGTTCAACCTCTCTCTCAACACCAATTGGGCAAAATTCATCTTCACATTCCGGTTGAACTCAACCTGTAGAGTCCCCGAATCCAGTGTAGCCCTTGAATTTATCTTTGAAATACCCTTCACTTCCTTCATTATCTCCGCTTCAGCAGGAATCAGTACTTTTCGAAGGATCATATCAGGGGATGCGCCCTGCCAACTATATGTAATATTCAGAGAGGGATGGCCCTGCTCCGGATCCGGAACAAGTCCGATTGTCATGTTATTAAAAGAATAAGAGCCTAACAAAATAATTATCGAGAAAAAAATAACTGCTAATACAGGCCGGTCAATTATCCTGCTTATCATTATGCACCTGCTTTTTCTGTTTTTCTTTCTTTAAAGTTCTCAAGCATCTCATACAGAACCGGTATTAAAATCAGAGTAAGCATGGTTGTAAAAAGCAGGCCTCCAATAATAACTAAAGCCAGAGGTTGCTGAAGTTCCGAACCGGTCTGGCTGATAAGGCCCATTGGAAGAACACCGAAGATAGTTGTAAAAGTTGTCATGAGGATAGGCCTGAGCCTTACTTTGGACGCCATCATTATTGCTTCTCTGACACTTTTGCCCTGCTCTCTGAGCATGTTTGAATATTCGATCTTTACAATTGCATCATTCACACCTATACCTATTAGCACCATTATTCCTATACCGGAAATAATATTGAGTGAATTTCCTGTTATCAAAAGGAATAGAAATGCACCTATCAAACCCATCGGAACAGTAAACATTATAATTAACGGTTGTAAAATGTTTTCAAATTTAGCAGCCATTATCATGTAAACAAGAATTATCGCAAGCCATATTGCCTGGTTCAGTGAATCGAATGCTTTTTTCCGCTCTTCCTCTTCTCCAGCATATGCAAATCTGGTATTCATGGGCATGTCAATTCCGAAAAGCCTCTCATCAGATTCTGTTATTACTTCATTGAGAGGAACCCCTTTCACATTTCCTGAAATCAGGAAGTACCTCATCTGGAGTTCCCTGGATATCCTTTTTATTGAAGGCCTTTCCTTGATCCTGATAAGGTCTTTTACATAATAGACTTTTCCGTTAATCGGGAATCTTAACTTCATCAGCTTGTCAATCGCCATTACACCATCAACCGGGACCCTGACTAAAATATCATAATTTTTCTGAATCTGCTTAAGAGTTCCTCCATCACCGCCTTTTACTGCCTGGTTGAGGAATTCCGAGATCTGAAATTTGGTTATGTTAAGTTTATCTAACAGATCCTGTTTGAAAAAGACTTCGTACACAGGTTTACCCGGAGTTGTTGTAGATTTCAGGTCATAAATGCCGTTGATATCTTTTATTCTCTCGACTATTTTTTGGACTGCTTCCTTACCTCTCTCTATATCTTCATAAAAAACTTTAATTTGAAAGTTCTCACCTGAAGTTGACAGGTATTTTGAGAGGGTGTTTTTCTCAAGAAATATAGAATAGTCAAGGAGATCGGAGTTCTTAAGAATATTTCTTGCCACTTCCATGACTGCCGGCCTATCCTCATTCGACCTGCATTCTATAACATAATGAATACTGTTAACGGAAATATCTTCACTTCTGGCAGCTTCTTTTGATACAGAGCCAGTTTCAGAGTAAACAAAATTCACTCCTTTAATTGTTGAAATTTTAGTTTCTATTCCCTGAGCTATTTTGTCTGTTTCATTGAAGCCATAAGAGGGGATAGTATTTGCATTGATCTCAAATTTTGCTGTTTCCGGTGTAGGGAGTAGTTCTTTTTTTAGAAAAATAAAAGTGGTAATTATCGATAGAAGAATTACTATTATAAGTATGCCCGCTCTCGATTTTTTCTCCAGAAAGTTTTCCAGAATTTCATGGTAAATTATATCGAACCACTCGTAAAATGAGTTGAAAATACGATATAAAGGTTGAAGAATAAAATTAAAGAATTTTCCAGTATATTTTAAAATGGTCTTTAAAAAAATATATATTCCTCCGACAATAAAAGTTATGATATATCCGATTATGCGGAAAGGGATCAATATTGCGCTATTTGCTCCTCTCAGTACTTTCTGATACCAGTTCTTCCCTTTATCTTTTTGTGAATCGTCTGTGAGATCCATTTTAATTGTAGATCTAAATGCAGACAGAGCAGGTAAAAGTGTTATTGCTACAAAAAGGGATGAAACCAGTGAAAAAGATACAGTCAGAGCCTGGTCTCTGAACAACTTCCCGGTAATTCCATAGAGGTAGATCACAGGAAGAAATATTGAGATCGTTGTAAATGTAGATGCCGTAATAGCACCACTAACCTCTTTCGTCCCTTTAATAACAGAATCGAGCAGACTCTCCTCTTTCCTATGCCTGAATATAGATTCGAGGACGATAATTGAATTATCAACAAACATTCCGACTCCGAGGACGAGTCCGCCAAGCGACATAATATTTACATTAACTTCAAAAGCAAACATGAGTACAAATGTGGATATAATGGAAATAGGTATGACGATTGATACAAGCAAAGGGTCACGGAAATTCTGAAGGAACAGAAGTAGTATGAAAAATGAGAGTAAACCACCTATGTATAGAGAAGATTTAAGGGAATTGATGGATGAAATTATCAGATCTGCTTCCATTTGAATAACAGTAAAAGTAATCTCATTGTCGAATTCTTTTTCCAATGATTTAAATGTGTCCACTGTATTTTTAGTAGCTTCTACCGTGTTACTTCCGGATTCCCGGTATATAAGAAGGGAGATGGAATCACTATTCTCGATTTTATTCCCTTTTTTTGATTTTATGAACTTAATATTTCCCTGCTTTACCTTATTTTTATAAAAGGCTTTTCCGATATCACGGATCATTACACTCCTGTCCTGAAGGTTCTTGACTACAATATATTCAATATCCTCAGGAGTTTTGATCTCTCCTTCAATTTTTAATGTGTACCTGAATTTATCCTTTTTTACAGTACCGCCGGGAGAAAACTCATTATTATTTCTGATCGCATTTGCTATTTCAGAAAGTGTAATGTTGAGGCTTGATGCTTTTTCAGGATCTATCTCTACAGATATTTCTTCTTCATCTCCTCCTCTTATCTCAACCCTGGACACACCTTCCAATTGTTCAAGTCTCGGCTTAATAATAAATTCCGCAGTTTCTTTCTGTTTCTTCAATGTTCTTATATCACTCTTAACTATTGCAGTTATGATCGGAGCCGAAGATGGATCCCATTCCAGAATTACAGGAGCTGTATGATCATCAGGAAGCCTGCTTCTTACTTCTTCCACTCTCTCTTTGGTATGAAGAAGAGCAAAGTCCATATCTGTTCCCCAATGAAATTCCAGCGATATGATCGAAAGTCCGTCTTTAGAAATTGAGTTTATTTTTTTTACACCGGAGATAGATGATAAAGGTCCCTCAAGTTCAGATGTGATAAATCTCTCGATCTCCTCCGGCCCAAGCCCCGGATAATCTGTAACTACTGATATTTTCGGATAACTGAGATCCGGAAGAAGATTGATGGACAGTTTTGATACCGAGATAAACCCCAAAAGGATTATCCCGATATAGAACATTATTGTACCGATCGGCCTCTTTACTGAAAGATCTATCAGACTCATTTTATAATCTTTACCCTTGACTGGTGAGCAAGTGTGGAATGTCCTTCAATTACCACAAGATCTCCCGGATTTACTTCAGACTGAAAACTATTGATTATCTGCTCCTCATCATTTCTCGGGCCCAGATCAACGTAGACCCAATTGACTGTTTTTCCGCTGATCACAAAAATAAGAGGTCTTTCCTGCCTGACTATTATAGCTTGTACAGGAACTTTGATGATGTCTTTAAAAACCTTATATTCAACATCAATCTCTGCATGCATCCCCGGAAGTATGAGGTTCTCATCATTATTGATCCTGATATATAAAGTTATAGTTTTATTTACCTGATCTACTTCAGGACTGATAGCGTTTATCTCTCCTCTGAAATATCTGTCGTTGTAAGAATCAAATTTGACCCGGACCTGAGTTCCGATCTTTAAATTTTTAATTTCAGATTCAAGTGCAAATCCTTCAAGGTAAACAGATTTAAGATTAACTACTTTAAGAATTTCCTGGCCATTGCTGATAATTTCACCTTTACTGATCTTGAGTTCAGAAATACGTCCCTGAAAAGGGCTGTAGATATATGTTTTTTTCAAGTTGAGTTCGGCCTGTTTAAGAGCAATTATTGCTTCAGCTAATCCATCCTGAACCTTCCTAATATTTTCTCTCCATGTACCGGATGAAACCATGATCTTATCGTATTCATCACTTATATTATCGAATTCTTTTTCAGAGATCTTTCTGTTTCTGAAGTTTTCGATAGCAGCAAGATACTTTCCTCTTATATCCTTAACTTTTTTAGCATCAAAGCTATCAGGATCAGCCTGCTGGATCTCTTCAAGGCCCGAATTTATAAGATATTCAGCAAGACTTTTTAGTTTGCTTGTTTTTGCTTTCTCAACATCAAGTCTTTTTTCTGTATCTTCTATCTTTACAAGGAGCTGGCCTTTTTTTACCCAGTCTCCGATATTAATTCTGATAGATTGCACTTTCCCTGATACTTCTGATTTAATTACAGTTTTCTCTTTAACCTGAGCAGTTGCAGACACCCTTAACCTGAGTGGAAGTTCACCTTTCTTTATTTCAGCAACTTTAACCGGGATGGATGAAGTACGTGCAGGTTCACCCTCCGTACCTTTATCTTCAGCCTTAATTATTTCTGTTTCACTGCTTATGTCGGAATTAAAAAATAATTGGTATCCTCCAAAAAGAATTAACGCTATCAGGATAACAAAAGAAATGATCTTAATAATCTTGTTCATTGGAACTCCTTGAAAATTTAATATACTTAGAATATACGTTGATTAAATAAAATTGTTTTAAATTATGAAGAGTAAATTTATAGTTAAGAATGAAGCGGGAAAATTATTTATTCAAACTCGGAAATAAGTTTTAATCCCTCTTTTCTCATTTGGTGCCGGGACAGGCCTACATTACCGTCAGAGCTTAATAATACGCCCATTGCTCCCTTTCCGGGAACGACACACATATGTATAAAGATATATTGTTCGGTATGTGTTTCAACAAAATTACACATGCCGATGCCCATTTTATCACTTATTGATTTTGCAGAAGTATATAATTCTATAGCGAGACTTCCGATCTCTTCAAATTTAAAATTTTTCCTGTCCAGATGAGCCAATACATCACCACTGCTATTATAAATTCCTGCTGCTAAAAAACCACTGATAGTGGATAAATTCTCTAAAGATTCGTTAAAAGAATGAGCTGCATTTGTAGGCATTTTATCTCCTTTATTTTGTAAACCAGGGATATTGGAGTTACTGAGATCGATATCATCAACATTACCGAGATCTTCAGTTAGATCATTTAGATCTATTTCAAAATTGTCATCCATTTCCCCCTCCCTTAAATAATTATAATTAAAAAATAAATTTATTTCAACTTGGAATCTAAGTTTATAACATTTTTTTTTAGAATAAATTATAATACAAAAACAATAATGAAAAAAGTAACAGGTATAGTATTGTTAATTTCAATGTTCTTCATTTTTATATTTTTGGGATATTCTGAAACATACATTACAGTATCCGAGTTAAGAAAAAGTGAAAAAGAGATGCTCAATCTTGTAAATATTGAGAGGGGGAGGAGAGTTATCGGTAAACTGAAATTTAATAAAGTTCTTTACAAGATAGCTATGGAGCATAACCGGAAAATGGCTTCCGAAGATATTCTAGCTCATAACTTTCCTGAATATAAAAAACTGGATCAACGCATGATCGAACAGAACTTGTATTTTGTTGCAGCAGGCGAAAATATTGCATTCAGCAATGTGTACCCTTCTGATTATATTCATGATGGTTTTGTTAAAAGCCCTCCACATTTTGAAAATATCATTGATAAAAAATTCAAGCATTGCGGAATAGCAATTCTTGAAACTGACAGAGGGTTCTATATAACACAGGAATTTGCAGATATAATGCTTTTAGTTTCTGATAGAATTGTTGAAGTAGAAATAGAGGATTTTATTGAAAAAAATTTGATATTTACAGACAAGACAATCAATGAGAAATTAAGCCGGCTCTACAAAGGGAAATTAAAAAATATTTCCATGGATCTTTTAAAAAAAGGATCAGCCGGGGAGATTCCGATAGAGCTAAAGGGATTTGATCTGTTGACTATTCAATCAAATAAGATTGAAGATATAAAGAAATATATCAGCGCCGCAAATATAACAAAAAAATATAATTCATTTGCTCTTGGGATAACTTTTGGAAGAAGTAAAAAATATCCGGGGGGGGTATTTTCTATAGCTTTTCTCTTAAAAAAGGCATTTAAAAATAGTGGCACTACTGTGGAGGAAATAGAAGCTGAGATTATAAAAAAATTGAATAAAAAAATTAGAGAAACAAGAGGAAGAGTATTTAAGTATGATAAGAATTTATCACAAGTTGCACAAAAAGCTGTGACAGCCTACTTTAACAGGGATAATTCACTAAGCAGGAATAAAAGATATAACATACTTGCTTATCAATTTTCTGATCCATATGAAATTCCTGAAGAACATATGGGATTCTTTTTTACAAACTATAAAAAAAAATCTATAGGGATAAAAATCTTAAGGCCGGAAGAGAAAGGAATTCCTGCTAATTATTACCTGATCGCATTCGTTTTTAGAAATTAACAATTTTACTAATAAAGATTATTTTTCAAATTTCTTTGTAGCCTTTGAAAGGAGAGAAGAATATTCAGCATCGATCTTTTTCTTTAATTTAAGAAGCTCTTCTCCGGCAGAATTACCTGATGACGAACCTGAAAAACCTGATTCCAGATTGGTGACCTTATTCTCAAGTTTTGTCTGTTTATCCAATTCATATTGAGGAGCCTGGACATCACTATATGTCTTGCGGAGATATCTTTTAAAGTTCCTGACTGCCCTTTTTGCATCTCTGATTGCTTTCTCATTCTTCTGGGAAGAAGATTGCTGCTTCTTGATATCAGCTTGATATTTTCTGTATTTTGCTTTATATCCGTATTTATTCTCAAGTTCTATCTTTGCTTTGCCTGCAGCAATTTTCTTATTTGAAGAACTTCCTTCCTTATTATAAAGAACACTGGCTTCAAGATAATGAATTGCTGCTGAATCATGGTATTTTTTGTCTGATTTTGCTTTCTTTGAATAAATATCCCCCATATATTTAGGATAAACACCTTTAGCATCTCTTTGATATAGTGACTTGAATGTCAAGAGAGCAGTATCATATTTTTTAGCTTTAAAGAGGGAATAAGCATAAATCTTCTTTATTTCCAGATTTTTTTTGTCAGAAGCACCGAGTGAATTGTAATATCTGATTGCCTGCCTGTATTCTTCATCACTATAATGCATTTTTATTTTCTGTTCAGGAGATATTTTTTTTGGTGGCGGGCCGGTAAGGGATTTCTTTAATTTTTTAGCTGTTGATATAACATCCTTATCTGAAGCTTCATTTCCAAGGCTGATAGCTTTGGCAACATATTTAAGAGCTTTGTCTTTATTAAATCCTGAGTAACTTTTAATCCCGTAAGAGTTTGCAAGAATAAGACTGAGTCTTGCTTCTTCACCGGTTCCAATGTTTCCCAGTTTAAAGGTTTGTTCTCCGGTTCTTACAGCATTTGAATACTGCTTGTTTTCGAAATAATTAAGTGTCAATTGATAGTAGGCCAATTTGACGAATTTATTTGATGTGTCAGTATAATTTTTTATATAGGTTTTAAAAGCTGAGATTCTTGCGGAAGCTGTTTTATTCTCATATAAAGCTTTTGTATAATCCATTCCTGCGTTATCATAATCCTGGGAATAAGTAAAGGTTATTAAAACTAGTACGATCAAAAGTGACAAAATCATTTTTTTCATTATCATCTCCTAAATGGGTTTGAAAAATTTTACATTAAAACCCTTAATTTTTCAAGTTTTTAATAATTTTGATAATTTAATATTCATAATGAAGAATATTATCATTAATAATACGTTTGAACTTCATATTTTGTCTGTATTAGAATCAAAAACACAATTATAAAGGGTTTCTTGACTTTGATCAGCATTAAAACTATAATTTTTTAATGTTAGAATCTTTTGAAGAGATCATCAATCCGGATACCATAGAATATGATCTGTTAGAAAAATTAGATACAAATAAGCTGCCGGTTCATATAGCTGTCATAATGGATGGAAACGGGAGATGGGCTAAATCTCGCGGGATGACAAGGGTAGAGGGACACAAAGTCGGTGCGGAATCAGCAAGAAAGATCACAGAATTTTGTGTACGTCTGGGAATTAAGCACCTTACATTATTTACTTTTTCCAGTGAAAATTGGAGTCGTCCGGTTCGTGAAATTAACACTCTCATGGAAATGTTACATAAAAACCTGTTAACTCAAAAAGAATTGCTGATAAAAAATAATATCCGGTTTTCTGTCATTGGGGAGTTGTCAAGATTACCAAGAAAACTCAGGGCCAGCATTTCAGAAACAATTGAACTTTCTAAAGATCATACAGGAATGAATCTTCACCTTGCTTTGAATTATGGTGGAAGAACAGAGATCATTGATGCAGTAAAAAAAATAATTGATGATGGGATCAGTTCTCAAAAAGTAAATGAAAAAAAATTCAGAAAGTACCTCTATAATCCGGATCTTCCTGATCCTGACCTGATGATAAGGACTTCAGGTGAGTCTAGGATTTCCAATTTTCTACTTTATCAGATAGCATATTCAGAATTAGTATTTACAGATGTATTATGGCCGGATTTCAGACTGAAAGAATTACTTGGAGCACTGATCAGCTTTCAGGAAAGAGACAGGAGGTTTGGGAAAGTATGAAAGAATTCTTAACAAGAACAGCAACTTCAATGTTTTTGGTGTTATTCGTATATTTAGGGGTAGTCTATTTACCCCATATTTATTTTTCAATTTTTTTATTCATTATTGTTTCTGTAAGTGTATATGAATTTATAAAACTCACTGAACCCAAAACTAAGTCTTTGATATTGATTTTTTTTAACGGACTGGTTGTCGCCGCATTTTTCACATTCGGTATTCCGGAACTTCCTTTTATGATATTCATAAATCTCTTTTCCATCGGATTGTTTTTTCTGATTGCCATAAAAAAAGAGGATCAATTAAAATCATTTGTAAGAGATGCAGGTATTCATTTCCTTGCGATATACTATCTCTTCTTCCCTCTCTACTTTATATTACGCTTAAGGGAGATCGGCCCTGATTTCCTTATATTTCTGATATTTGTAATTGCAATCGGGGACTCCGGGGCCTATTTTATCGGCAGAGCAATAGGAAAGCACAAAATATATCCTGTAGCATCACCGAACAAGTCGCTGGAAGGAATAATTGCAGCAGTTTTAACCGCCGGATTATCAGGGTGGTTGTCAATATTAATATTCCCTATTAAAATTAACTCTCTTACAGCGATACTTACAGGAGCGTTAATAGGACTGATCTCACAGATCTCTGATCCTGTGGAGTCACTATTTAAAAGATCGGCAGGGAAAAAAGACTCAGGATCGATACTGCCCGGACATGGCGGATTCCTTGACAGGATAGACAGTTATATTTTTTGTGCACCCTCCTTGTATTTCATTATTTTGTATATCTGGAAAATTGTGTGATGTCAGAACGGAAAACAAAGTGAATAGAAATATCGCGTTATTGGGCTCAACAGGGTCTATCGGGAAAAATACTCTTGAGGTAATAAAAAATAACAGAGACAAGTTAAAGATCGTCAGTCTTGCATGTGGGAATAATTTAGGCCTGATCAGATCCCAGATCCGGGAATTCACTCCTGAAGTTGTCAGTATAAGTTCAAAAAATGATCGTGATGAACTGAGATCGGATTTTCCACAAACTAAAATATATTCCGGTGAAGAAGGTATAATGGAAGTTGCAATGGCAAATGGAGTAGATACACTTGTAACTGCTACGTCAGGAACACATTCAATACATGCAACACTTGAATCGATAAAAAAAGGGAAAAGGATCTGCTTGGCAAATAAGGAGACACTGGTAACCGCCGGTGAGTTGGTTAATCAATATCTTGACAGATCAGATTCTGAGCTGATACCTATCGATAGTGAGCAAAGCGCAATATTTCAGTGTTTATGTGAAAATGACAGAAAATTTCTGAATAAGGTTATTCTCACTGCATCAGGAGGCCCTTTTTTTAAACTAAACAAGGACGAGTTCGTGCAAATAAGTATTGATGATGCACTTAATCATCCGGTTTGGTCAATGGGGAAAAAGATAACAATTGATTCTTCCACAATGATGAATAAAGCTCTCGAGATCATTGAAGCTTTTTATCTTTTTAATCTGGATATAGATCAGATCGATCTTTTGATCCATCCCCAGAGCATTATACACTCTATGGTAGAATTCACTGATAATTCAATTATTGCACAAATGGGGATTCCTGACATGAAGATCCCTATACAATATTCCCTAAGCTATCCGGAGCGTTTCAGCAGTAGTTCCGAAAAACTTGATCTTGCGAAAACAGGTAGCCTGCAATTTTACAACCCCGATCCCGAGAAATTTCCTTCAATAAGAATGGCCTATGAGGTTATTGAGGATAAAAAGAATTCCGGCCTGATATTCAATGCATCAAACGAGGTGGCAGTAGAAAGTTTCCTCAACGGGGAAATTTCATTTCCGGGTATATATTACGTTGTTGAAAATATGCTGGACAAATGTAAAAAATATCCTGTCAAATCTTCCGATGATATATCTCCAATGATCGAGGAAGTTGAAAAATTGACATCAGAGTTTATAAAAGAAAATATTTCAAAAATGGAGTAGAAAATGGCATTTATTAGTACCATTCTGGTTTTTTCTGTAGTTCTTGGCATAATTGTAATTGTACATGAATTCGGCCATTTTATAGCGGCAAGGCTCATGGGTGTCCGTGTTGAAACTTTTTCCTTCGGTTTCGGGAAAAGATTATTCGGAAAAAAAATAGGTGATACGGATTTCAGGGTCAGCGTTTTCCCGCTTGGCGGGTATGTGAAAATGGCAGGTGAAGACGAGTATGATCCCGATAATCTGAAAACTGATGAATTTCAAGCTAAAAATCGTGCCCAGAAAATATTCATTCTTCTTATGGGCCCTTTGATGAATATATTTCTGGCACTACTAATACTAACCATAATAAACATTGCCGGAGTTGAAAGTGAGAAATATAAGTCTGAACCTCCTGCTATCGGGCTTATTGCAGAAGAATCCCCGGCTGAAAAAGCAGGCCTTGAAGTTGGTGATCTGATCCTGACCATAGATGGAAAAAATGTGAAGGACTGGAAAGAGCTGGAGCTTGAAGTTGGCTCAAATCCTGATAATTTGATCAAAATTGTTTATAAGAGAGGAGGGAAACAATTCTCTACTGAACTAATGGTTGAAAGTGATAATGAATACAATATCGGAGATGCAGGGTTCTATTGGAAGTACAGGGTAATGATCGGTTCGGTAAAGGATAACTCACCTGCATCCTTAGCGGGAATCCAACCTGATGATATTATCTATTCAATAAACGGAGATGATATAACACCGTTCAATATAACAAAGATTATTTCAGATAACCCCGGTAACCCTCTTGATTTCAGGATAAAGAGAGGTGAATCATTTATTGAAAAAAAGATAACTCCTCAAAAAGCAGGTGACAGAATAGAGATCGGTGTGGGACTTATCCAGTACTCTCCGATGATAAATGTAAAATACGGTTTTTTTGATGCTGTATCAAAGAGTATCAAGGATACGATAAGACTGACTGCACTGGTTTTTGATGCATTCAGAAAAATGATCGTAGGGAAACTTTCAGCAAAGAATTTATCCGGGCCGATAGAAATTGCCAAATTTTCAAAACGTGCTTTTGACAGTGGATTGTCAGAGTTTTTTATGCTGATTGCTTTTATATCCCTCCAGCTCGGGATAGTAAATCTGTTCCCGATACCTGCTCTGGACGGGGGGCATCTGATGATATATTCAATTGAATCTTTGATCAGGCGTGAATTCAGTATGAAAGTCAAGTTGGCATTAATAAATGTTGGTTTTTTTATTCTACTTACCCTGATGGCATTTGTAATATTGAATGATATTGCAAAAAACCTGCCAAATGGATGGAACTCATTTCTACCTTTTTGAATTAAATGGAATAAGTAATCATCCAGATAATTAAATTGAAAAAATCTATAAAAGTTTTTGTTTTTTTAATAAGTATTGTGCTTATTAACAGCTGTATAAACTTAAAAATATTACTTCCTGAAGATCCGGGATGGGGGATAGAATTTTTTGTAGTGTCTAATAATCTGGATCCGGAGAATAATTATGATAAAATTGCAAAAAATATAAGGATCAAATCAACAGATGAATATATTTATTCCATAGTAAAAATTCTCAATATTGAAAAAAAAGTTAAGATAAGCTGGTTCTGGTACGGGCCTGACAAAAAAATAATTAAAAAATCTTCTGATACAGAAGTAAATTCAAATTCTGATTTTCTTGAATATTTTGTTATATGGGATTCAATTGAAAAATCATACTATCAGGAAAGAAAAGGAAACTGGTCAGTCATAGTAATGGCAAATGGAGAATTCCTTTCATATAAGAGTTTTGTTATATATTGAATTTAACCAGAGTTGCCTAATATAGGGCAATATGTTATTTAAATCACATGTCATCGATCAAATTTGGAACAGATGGGTGGTGTGCTCAAATGGGGAGAGATTTTACATTTAAGAATGTAAGAATTTTTGCCCGGGCATATTCTGAATATCTAAAATCCAGGTATAAGGGAGATATCAGGATAATTGTAAATTTTGATACCAGGTTTTTATCTTCACGTTATGCAGATGAAGTTATAAAGGTATTATCACTCAATAAAATACAATCTTTTATCCCGGAAAGGGACACTCCGATACCTGCAATATCATTCTTTGTTTCAAAGCAGATGTTTAACGGAGCCGTGAATTTTACAGGAGGGATTAAAGGACCAATCTTTAATGGTATAAAAATTCTTAACGAAAAAGGTGCTCCGGAACTTCCTTCGGAAACAGAAAGAATAGAAAGGATTATCAGAAAATCACCTGAGTCATTTAGTTTTAAACCACAATATACGAAAACCAGCTATGTGAATTATATAAATCCAAGAAATTCTTATCTAAAATATATTGAAAAAATTGTTGATTTTGAGTTGATTCGTGAATCAGGACTAAAGATTATTGTTGACAATCTATATGGATCATCACGTGATTACCTCGACTTTATTCTGAATGTAAATGGAATAGATACAATAAGTATTCATAATTTCCCTTATTCATCATTCGGGAACCTTATTCCGGATTGCAGTAAAGAGAGCCTGAAAGAACTTTCTTCTATAGTATTGAAAAATAAAGCTGATATGGGACTTGCAACCGATATTAGTGGTAACAGATTCGGGATAATTAATTCAAAAGGTGTCTATATTGAACAGGAGAAAATACTTCCTCCGCTTATAGAATATCTGATAAAAGAGAGAAAGATGAAAGGGGGAGTGATTAAGTCTGTTTCAGCAACAGAGAATATACGGAATGTTGCAGAACACTACTTGAGAAAGGTTCACGAATGTCCTGTCGGGTTTAAATATCTGGCAGATGAGATGGACAGGAGGAAGGTATTTATAGCCCTGGAAGGGGCAAATGGCGGGACATTGCATGCAGGAGGAAAGATAAGGGACGGAATACTTTTTAATCTGTTAATATCTGAGATGGCTGCTTTCTACGGGATTGGTCTGGATGATATCATCGAGAGTTTTTATAGCAGATTCCCGAAGTTATTTAAGAGTGAAATCGAGGTCAGGGTTCAAAATATTGATCTGAAGAAGATTGATCGTGTTTTAAGTGGAAAGGGGATTAAAACAGAAGGATTTAATCTTCTTAAATTTGATCATATGGATGGTATCAAAATTTATTTTGATAATTCATGGCTTCTTATAAGAAGGTCGGGAACAGAAGATGTGTTCAGAATTTATGCTGAATCAAATAAACGTAAGACTACAACCGACCTTATCAAATTAGGGAGAGATTTGATTGAAAAAAGAGAAAAATGATGAAACATTCCTGAAGTCACGGGGATTGATAATACTAATATTGATGTTTTTATTTATATTGGTATTAACTTTTTTCTTTGGAGACAGTGGAATAATAGAGATACTCCGTTCTCAGGATAAAATTGCTGAACTCAGATCAGATATAGAAGAACTTGAAAAGAAAAAAATTGTCCTTGAACAGGAGATTAAGGAATTGGAAAAAAATCCTCTTGCTCTTGAAAAAACAGCCAGGGAAAAATTGTGGCTTATGAAAAAAAACGAGAAAGTTATTATTGTTGTTGATAAAAAAGATAAAGATAAAGTTGAAAAAAAATAATAAGAAAACTGGCTGAATGAACAGAAAAGGTCCTTATGTATGTAACCTGTCCGGATTGTTGAAAAAAAGAAAAAATTCAGATATATTTGTATTTAACGCCGGAAAAATGGCATTTATTCTAAAATTAAACTTTACTTTTGTTTATGAGATCATCTGATCGGCGGAAGCCTGATTTTTTGAATTTAAATATGGAAAAGGAAAAACTATTTTCAAATGAAAGACTTTGATATTTTAATTGAACCTAAAAAAAGCATAAAGAACTTTTGGAAGGAATTGTATACTTATAGAGAATTATTTCTATTCCTGGCCTGGCGGGATATTCTTGTGAGATATAAACAAACTGTAATTGGAATTGCATGGAGCATAATAAGGCCTTTATTAACTATGGTAGTTTTCACAATAGTTTTTGGGAAATTGGCAAAAATGCCATCTGGTGGAATACCGTATCCGATACTTGTGTTCTCAGCAATGTTACCATGGCAGTTTTTCAGTAATATTATCAGCGAAAGTGGAAATTCATTAATATCTAATTCAAATATGATCTCAAAAGTTTATTTCCCTAGGATAATAATTCCAACCACTTCAATGATCGTGAGTTTAATTGATTTCTTCATTTCTTCATTTATTTTTGTGTTAATAATGCTGTTTTATAAATTTATCCCCACTATTTATGTTATATTGATCCCGTTTTTATTAATCCATGCAATAATAACTTCCCTGGGCATCGGGTATCTGGTTTCTGCCCTTAGTGTTAAATATAGAGATTTCAGATATATTGTTCCATTTATGGTTCAGTTTGGTTTATATATTTCCCCTGTTGGATTCAGCAGCTCTGTAATTCCAGAAAAATGGAGGTTGATCTATTCACTTAATCCAATGGTTGGTATCATTGATGGTTTCAGGTGGGCAATTCTTGGTGACAAGTTTCAAATATACATTCCGGGATTTATTTTATCCATCGTAATAAGTATATCAATATTTATAGTAGGGTTTGTTTATTTCAGGAAAACAGAGAGGGAATTTGCAGATGTTATCTGAATTATTCTATTAATAAAATGAATGTAATTAAAGTTGAAAATCTGGGAAAGAGATATTTAATCGGACATGATAAAAAAGCTGACGGAGCCTTCAGGTATAATTCAATACGTGATTCAATTTACCATTCAATGAGGGGGGTATTTCAGAAAATAAGACACCCTTTATCTCCTAATAAGGAAAATATAACTCTGGAAGAATTCTGGGCGTTACAGGATATTAACTTTGAGATCAATCAGGGAGATAAGGTTGGGATTATCGGGCCGAATGGAGCCGGGAAAACTACTTTATTAAAATTATTAAGCAGAATAACCCATCCTACAACAGGAAGTATAAAAATAAAAGGGAGGATCGCAAGTTTATTGGAAGTCGGGACAGGTTTTCATCAGGAGCTTTCAGGAAGAGAGAATATCTATCTCAATGGAGCTATTCTTGGTATGCGGAGGCTGGAAATAAGAAAGAAATTTGATGAAATTGTTGCTTTTGCGGAGGTTGAAAAATTTCTTGACACTCCTGTCAAAAGGTATTCTTCAGGAATGTATGTAAGGCTTGCTTTTGCAGTGGCAGCTCACCTTGAGCCTGAGATACTGATTGTGGATGAAGTTCTTGCCGTTGGAGATGCTGCTTTTCAAAAGAAGAGTCTCGGAAAAATGGAGGATGTATCAAAAGAGGGCAGAACTGTTATATTTGTAAGTCATAATATGCTGGCGATGAGCAAATTGTGTGAAAATGCAATTCTGTTGAATAAGGGGAGAATTCAAAAGCAAGATCGTGTAAATCTGGTGATTGACGAATATTTTTCGAAGCTTTATAGAACAATAGAGAGTGAAAATTTTACAATTGATAATTTTAGAAGAGAACCAAATGAGCAAAAAGAGATTAAGTTTGTTGATATCACAATTAATAATAAACCACATGCATCAATTGATATAGGAAATAATATAGATATTCATTTTAAGATCAATAGCATGATCAATTTACAACATGTGAACATTACAATTCAAATATTAAATAATCTTGGTGAAATAGTTACAACAATTTTGTCAATGGATAGTGAAAATAGTTTCAATATTAGCAAAGGCATCAATTCGATTCAATGTAGTATTGAGCAGATCGGATTATACCTGATGCCGGGTAAATATTATATTACTGCAGGAATTAATAAAGTTATCGGATCTAAAGCTTGTGATGTGATTGTAAATTATCCTGCATTTGAAATTAATAATACCGGACTTAATTCCTTATCAATCAGACATGACAGGCCAGGTGTTTTTTACCATAAAAAAATTAATTGGAATAAAAGAGATTAAAATTGAAAACTTTGATAGTCGGATGTGAAAGGTCAGGTACCAGTGCAGTAAGTAGCTTACTTCATCTGGCAACCGGAAAATCAATATTAGATGACCCTGAAGAATATTGGACGAAATATCCGGATATATACGCAAATAACGAAAAATTTTCCGTCAATCAATGGCTGAAATTAAAGGTAAATAATATAGTGAAAATTCCTGGTTTTGCTACAATATTGACAAATCTATCAAGAATGCACTTAGGAAATTTTAAAACTTATTACATAGTCAGAGATCCAAGAGATAATGTAGCTGCACTGCTTGAAAGGGTAAATCAGGGAAATGCAGAACTGTTTTTAAACACAGAATGGCTTAATATTAAAATGGATAATGCGGTAGAAAAGCTGGCAATGAGATGGCGAAGGTATCTGGAATTGGCAATGGCGTATCAAAAAAATGATGGTGATATTGTGTTTGTCAGATATGAAGATTTTTTTGATAACAAAATAAATACAATAAAAAAAATAAGCAAACAATTAAATTTTAGTTTTGATGAGAAAAAAATTTTTGACAAAATTGAAAATCAATTTAGGAAATCATGGGATAATAGAATAAGAGGTCCCGGGAGATGGAAAACCGATTTGTCTGCTTCAGAAGTAAATAAAATCGATAAGATTTGTGGAAAGTTAATGAGGATTTGGGATTATGAATAATGGCGCGAAGCAATTTTATGATAATTTTGTTGACAAATTATTAAATGACTATTTAAAAGGCAATAAAAGAATTGAGGAGGCTATTTTATTCAGCCTTTCGAATATTGAAAATTATGGCAGGAATATTTTGGATATTGGTTGCGGAATAGGTTGGTCAAGTCATGAATTTTTTAGAAATAACAAAAATTCCAGTGTACACGGAATTGATTTAAGTTATAACCTGATCAAAACAGCTGACAAATTATTTTCGAATCCAAATTTAAATTTTCAGGTTCTCGATATTACAAAGGATAAAATCCAATTTGGGAAAAAATTCAATGTGATTGTTATGTTAGATGTGTATGAGCATATCCGAAAAAAAACAAGAGGAAAATTTCATGAATCTTTAAAAGAGATACTTGAAGAGAATTTTAAATTAATATTGACCTGTCCAACTATTTTTCACCAGAATTTTTTGAGAAAAAACAAACCTGAGGGCCTGCAACCAGTAGATGAGGATATTTCAATAAAAGAGATCCTAAATATTGCTGATGATTTAAATGCTAACGTTTCATCATTCAATTATAGAAGTATTTGGCACAGGCATGACTATTTTCATGCAGTAATCGAGAGAGGCAGTCATTTTGACAATTTAGCAAAAATAATTAAAACTGGAAAATTTAAATTGGAAAAATTTTCCTCAAGGGAAAAGAGAATTAAACATTTGGAGTGATCTATAAAATGGTAAATAAAAATTATAATCTTTGCATAATAAGTGCATCTAAAAATGTATATTCTGAGACATTTATTGCTGCACACTATAATTTATTGTCGGGAAATAAGTTTTTTTTATATCAAACAGACTCCTCATTTATGGATATTAACGATATTACCCTTTATAAACCGGGAATTTTTAGCTTTAAAAAAATATTTAACTATATATTTAAAAAAAACAACATAAACCAGAATTATTACAAACTCAAAAGTTTAAAAAAGTATCTTAATAAAAAGCATATAGATATTGTTCTCGCAGAATATGGTGTAACCGGGGAATTAATTGCAAATATTTGTTTTAATTCAGATATCCCTTTTGTAGTGCATTTTCATGGGTACGATGCACACCAACTTTCAATAATTAAGCAGAATAATTTCTATAAAAATGTTTTTGAAAAAGCAAGTGCAATAATTGCAGTTTCAAAGTCCATGAGTAACCAACTTTTATCACTTGGAGCTGATAAAAATAGATTGTTTTATAATCCGTGTGGACCCAGCCTTAAATTCAAATCTGTGACAATTAATGAGAAATCTAATTCATTTTTATCTATTGGAAGATTTGTAGATAAAAAAAGT
>JAOZUQ010000090.1 GCA_029938635.1 Candidatus Aminicenantota bacterium | reverse complement strand
TGAACCAGACCGGAAATCTTTTTATTAATTGTTTTTAGATCCGTCTTTGGATGTAGCTGAACATAAGTTTGGTGCCAGTTATTTGTCCATATTTTTAGATTGGCACCCATTTGTCTCAGCAATTCAAATGGCATTAAAAACTTAAATTGAATATATGAATTGGTGGGATAATCCTCAATTAATCCGGTAACTTTAAGATCCTTTCCATAAATTATCAGGGTTTCTCCCAGAGCATCTTTATTTCCAAAGTATTTTATAGCTAAGGATTTGGTTAATACAATACTTTCCGGCTTTAAAAGAGCTGTCTTAGCATTCCCTTTATAAAACTTTAATGTGAACATATCAGAAAAAGAGGGATCAACAAAAGCACCACCGCTTTCCATCATTTCCTTTTCATTGCATTTAACTCTGGTTCGGTTGGCATAATTAAACCGGGATGCATTTAAGATATCCCCATATCTCTTTTTTAGATAATCTGCCATAGCTGGAGGCGTTGCTTCACTGCCATTGCTGAAGTTAACAGAATGAAGAGAGTCCCTATTGACATGAAATTGGTCATAGCTCAGTTGATGATGAACCCAGAGAAATATTAGAATACAAGAGGCTATTCCAACTCCCAATCCAATAATATTAATAAAAGAATATCCTTTCCTTTTTTTAATATTTTTAAAAGCACTTTTTATATAATTCTTAATCACCAGTCATTCTCCTTGCTACTTCACTCTATATAAAACATCTCCTAAAAAACATTTGTCATCGATTCTTGCTATATATAGTCCCTGCTGATAAAAAGATCTTATATTTAGTTTTGTATCAGACAAACTTTCCAGAAGCTCCTCTGCTTTAAAACTATTAGAAGAGTCACACAATAAAATGGATTGCTGTTTTTCTGCTATATTATTTAAGATTTCTTTTAATATCATATTCCTCTCCTGTGTTTTATTTTGCATTTCTTTCTATAAATGAAATTCTTCTTTTTTGTTTTCTGTTATTATATGACCATCAAAGAGGTTGATTATTCTCTGAGCACATTCTGCATTTGAAGGTGAGTGCGTGACCATAACTATGGTTGTACCTTCTTCATGAAGCTGTGTTAGAAGACTCATAACCTCATCACCATTTTCTGAGTCAAGATTTCCGGTGGGTTCATCTGCCAGGATCATTTTTGGATTTGTTACAATGGCTCTGGCTACCGCTACTCTCTGCTGTTGTCCTCCGGACAGCTGCTGAGGGAAATGGTTTTTTCGGGGGAGGATATTCAGCTTTTCCATTACTGCCTTAACCTTCTTCTTCCTCTCTGCGGGGGAAACTTTCTGATAGAGTAGAGGTAATTCAATATTCTCATAAACTGTTAATTCATCGATCAGATTAAAACTTTGAAAGATAAATCCAATATTGGATTTTCTCAGGTTTGTTCTCTGTTTTTCAGAATATCCGCCAACTTCCTCATTGTTAAAGAAAAATTCACCGTCAGATGGATTATCCAAAAGTCCAAGAATATTTAACAGAGTAGACTTTCCACATCCCGAAGGTCCCATGACAGCAATGAATTCACCTTCTTTTACCCTTAAATTAACATTGTTCAATGCAGTAGTTTCAACATCTTCAGTTGTATAAATCTTTTTTAAATTTTTTGTTTCGATCATAATGAGCTCCTTTTATTTTATTATCAATTCTTCAGCTTTACCAAAATTATCATAAGAGGACGTAACAACTTTTTCACCTGGTTTCAGACCTTCCAGGACCTCATAAAAAAGAGGGTTTTGTCGTCCAATTTTTATATTCCTCTTATATGCACTCTTACCGGATTTATCCAGAACAAATATCCAATAACCTCCGGTTTTATTATAAAATGGCCCCCTGGAGACTAAAACAGCTTCACTCAGATCACCTAATTCAAAGTTTATATGAAATGACTGTCCCCGCCTTACTCCTTCCGGTTTTTCCCCTGCGAAATTAAAATCAACCTTGAATACTCCGTCAATAACTTCAGGGTAGATCATTGTTGATTCTAATTTATACTCTTTGTTTGAATATTTAAAAGTTCCTTTTCTTCCAATTTCAACTCTGGAGATGTAGTGTTCACTGATATCTGCTCTTACCTTAAAACTATTCTGAACGTCAACCTGTCCCAATCTCCTTCCGGGAGAATAGGACTCTCCTAATTTGAGATCTATCAAACTCAATAAACCTGTAATAGGAGCTTTAATCGTCAGATCATCCTGTTTGGTTTTAACAATCTTTAGATTACCATTCATTCTTGCAAGTGAACTCTCTAGCTGTTTGATCTGCTGATTTCTGAATTTCAGGTCTTTTTCCCTGGATTCATTAGTTAATTTACTTTTTTCTTTATAATAATTATAACTATTTATAGAAGTATCAAATTCCTGTTTTGAAATAATTTTTTCTTTATATAAATATTTATTCCGTTTATATTTATTTTCAGATTCAATAAGATTAAACCTGATATCTGATAACTGCTGCTCTAATTGGATGCTGTATTTTTCAAACTCAAGTCTTGTATTTCTTAGATTATTACTCTGTCTATAAAGTTCCGCCTCCCTGTACATGATATCCAGAAGAAGATTTGTATTTGATAATTTCAGTATTTTATCACCTGTTTTTACAATAGAACCGGTCTGCACAAATATCTTTTCTATCCTGCCTCCCTCTGTTGCAACAATAGATCTGGTTCCCTTTGGAATAACCGTGCCACTGAATGGGATATATTCCTGAAAAGAGTCTTTTTTTATTACAGAAATAGTTATTCTTTCTTTTTTTACATTTAATTGATTGTTTTTAATTGTAAGAAGGCTATATATTACATAGCCAATAAATATTAAACTGATAGAGAGAGTAATGATTTTTTTTGTTGTCCATTTTTTTCTCTTAATTTTTTTATCCATACCCATAATCGCCTCCTTTTATTCTGTTACCAAATAACATTTGCAAGAATCATGCCAAATTCTAGATCTATACTTATCAAGCTGTAAACGGTTCAGAATAGTAATTAATGTTTGATAGTGGACAATCTGTGTTCACTATCGAACACTTTTTCTGGTAAGTTTTATGAAAATGTATATATGAGGTTTGTTGATTTTGGCATCTTATTTGCTTATTATCTAATGGAAATGAGTATGAAAAACAAAATTAATGCCAGAGTATTGATTGTCGATGATGATCTGGGAGTTCTTCAGGCTGCAAAACTTTATTTAAAACAACACATTGAGTTTGTGGAAATAAGTGATAATCCTGAAACAGTGATATCAGGTTTAAAAACAGATAAATACGATGTTATATTTCTCGATATGAATTTTACAAAAAATGTAACAAGTGGAGAGGAGGGATTTTATTTTTTAAAAAAAATAAAAACAATTGATCCTTCAATAGAGGTCATACTTATTACTGCATATGGGGATGTAGAACTTGCTGTAAAGGCCATAAAAGAGGGTGCTGCAGATTTTATTATAAAACCATGGCAGAATGAGAAATTGCTAGCCACTCTAAGTACTGCGGTAAATTTAAATAAAGCAAAAAATAAAATAAAAACTCTTCAATCTCAAAAAGAACAATTGATAGAAAACATTAATAAACCATTCTATAATCTGCTTGGAAACTCAGAATCTATAAAAAAAGTTATTAAAATGATAAAAAAAATATCAAAAACGGACGTTAATGTTCTGATCACAGGAGAAAATGGAACCGGGAAAGAACTCGTATTTAGAGCCATTCATCGCGAATCAAATAGAAGCAATGAGCCTTTTATCTCTGTGGATATGGGGGCAGTAAGCGATACTCTTTTTGAAAGTGAATTATTCGGTCATATAAAGGGAGCATTTACAGATGCAATTAAGGATAGAGCCGGACATTTTGAAGTTGCCAGTGGTGGTACTCTTTTTTTAGATGAAATAGGGAATCTGCCACTTCCGCTCCAGGCAAAGATACTGAGAGTGTTAGAAACGAGAGAGGTAAAGAGACTGGGCTCTCATAAATCAACCCCTATTGATATCCGTTTAATATCAGCCACGAATATTGATATCAGAGAAATGGTAAAAGAAAATAAGTTTAGAGAAGATCTCTTGTATAGAATAAATACTATAGAAATACAAATCCCTCCCCTAAGGGATAGAGGGCAGGATATTGTTTTGCTTGCTGAGATCTTTCTAAAACAATTTTGTTTAAAATATAAGAAACCGGAAAAGATATTATCGTCAGAAACCAGAGAAAAATTACTAAATTACAGGTGGCCCGGGAATGTCCGCGAGCTAAAACATTCTACTGAAAGAGCTGTTATAATGAGTGAGAATGATATTCTTTGTCCTGATGATTTCTTCGTTTCTTCAAATACGGATTTTACAAATACCAATAATCTCGATCTGGGAATTACTGAAAAAAAAATCATCTTGAAGGCATTGAAAAAACATCAGAATAATATCTCCAAAACAGCAATAGAACTTGGTTTATCAAGATCAGCACTATACCGGAGAATTGAGAAATATAATTTGTCTCTGAGCTGAAATGAGTGATTATTGTAAATGATAAACTTTTTTAAAACATTCAAAATCAGAGTTTTATTTCAGATCATTTTGATCTGTATCAATATCTATATTAATATCTATCTGTATTTTCAGTATCAAAATATTCTACTTGCTGCCGGTTTTTTTATTATACTTATATATCAGATTGTAACTCTTCTCCGGTTTATGGATAGTACTAATCGTGATTTCAAACGTTTTCTTGAGGCAATTGAGTATTCAGATTTTACCCAGTCATTCACAGATAAAAAACTGGGGAAATCTTTCTTAGAATTAAATTCAGCTTTTAATAAGGTTATTGAAAAATTCAAACACAATAGAAGTGAACAGGAAAAAAGTTTCCGTTATATGCAAACTATTATCCAACACATTAATAATGGATTGATATGTTATGATCAGCAGGGAAATGTTGATTTTATAAACCGTGCCGGCAAAAAAATATTAAATTTAAATTTTTTAAATAAATTTAAGAGTTTAAAGATCTCTCATCCTGATATATATGAATTAATTATAGAGATAAGGCATGGAGATAAGATTGTAAAAAAAGTTAATATTAATGATGATCTAAAACAAATGGCTTTTTCTGTATTTGAATTCAGGATAGGAGAACGAAATTTAACTCTTCTATCAATTCAGGATATTCATAATGTTCTTGAAGAAAAGGAACTGGAAGCATGGCAAAAATTGATAAGAGTACTGACACATGAAATAATGAACTCTCTTACTCCAATTTCTTCACTCAGCTCAACGACTTTTGATCTAATTAAACAACTTGATATAGAAACTACAGGATCTAAAAATAATATTCAGGACATCAGAGATGCACTAAATACAATTCATATAAGGTCTGAAGGCTTGATAGATTTTGTGAATGCTTACCGGAATCTGGCTATAATCCCAAAACCGATACTAAATATTTTATCTGTTAAGGATCTTATATCAAATACTCTCATTATTCTTCAAAATAATATAAAAGAGAACGACATAGAGATAATTCAAAACATTGATCCTGAATCTTTAGAGATAAGTGCTGATTCTTCTTTGATTGAACAAGTCCTGATCAATTTAGTAATTAATGCAGTACAAGCATTAAAAGAGGCAGAAAGTCGAATAATCATAGTCAATTCCTTTCTCAGTGATAGTGGCAAAGTTATTATTCAGGTAATTGATAATGGAACAGGGATCTCAGATCAGAATAAAAGTAAAATATTTATTCCATTTTATTCAACAAAGAAATCCTCCGGTATAGGTTTAAGCCTCTGTAAACAGATCATGAAACTCCATAAAGGTCAGATAAGTGTAACTTCTATAGATGGATTAACGACATTTACTTTGGGTTTTTAACTTTTTAATTAGACTCAGGTTTGAAGTGAATCCCTTTTCTTTTTAATAGTATTCCAAGATTTTTCTGTAGATTCAGGATCGATTTATTAAGATCTATAATAGCCTTTATCTCTGATGATCTGTTTTCTTCCAGATTTTCCTGAGCTTTTAAAACATTATAATTTGTACTCATCCCTGCTTTAAATTTCTTTTCTTCTGCAGATAGTTGGGCTTTAGAAAGTTTGCTTGATACTTTATAAGCTTTAAGTATTTTCTTATTGGTCTGCACGTCTCTCAGAGATTGATGTATTTTCTTTAATGCAGATTGTTGTGCGTTTCTTATATTTAGTTCTACCTTTTTAAATTCCATTTTTGCTATGGCAAAGTTAGCTTTTGATTCCTTAAATGTCAGAGGTATTCTTAAATTAAGACTTATATTCCAGTTATTATAAATTGCTTTTAATGTGTCTTGTACCGAGACCCATAAATTTCTACTTATAACATTAACAGGTTCACGTTCAAATCCGCTACCTTCATATATGATTTCATCCCCGGAAACACCTGTTGTCCAGTAGTTAAAATTAAAATTAAGTTCAGGAAGCATCATGTTTTTCCTATATTTCACCTCTATCCCTTTACCTTTCAGCTCATGTTCAAGTCTTTTGATCAATGGATCATTTTTTCTAGCTATGCTGATAGCTTCTTCTATTGAAGGTATATTATAAGAATAAGCATTCTCCGGATTATCAACAGGTATAATTTTGTTTTTCCATTTTTCCCCATCATCATGAAGGTTCATAATAGTCATCAGATTCACTTCAGCATCCCTGATCGAAGATTCAGCTTGAATGATCTCACTTTCCTTATTTGCAACTTCAGATTTAGCTATTAAAATTTCCAATTCCGGGATCACTCCTATTTTCAATTTTTTCAAATTTATTGATTCCAGATCTTTTGCAGCTTTAAGACTCTCTTTTTTAACCTTATAAAATAATCTGAAATAAACCAGATCCCAATATGCATTCTCAACATTATATACGGTTTCCAACACCTTTTCTTTTAATCTGAAAAATGAACTTTTATTAGTTTGTATTGATATAAGAATGTTTTTCCTGGTAACTTTGTTACCAAAACCTTTGAGTATAGGCTGACTCAGGCTAAACTGCATCAAGGCATTAAATTGTGGATTTAAATTAGCAAAACTATTATTTGTTTCATTTCTATTTCCTTTGAAATATAAACTGGCAGATCCTCCAAAAGGCAAATTTTGTTTTAGACTAATATCAAAGGCCATTGATTGAAACTCTGAAATCTCAGCTCCATCCAGTAAAGAAGAAGATGGGTTTTTAGTTTTAGTATTCTCCATATTAAGCGACAAAGCAGGAATAAATAGAGCTTTTTTAGAAGATACATCTTTACTACTGATATTATAGTCAAGCATCTGGATTTTAAGATCAATATTGTTTTTCAGTGCATAGGTTATACTATCTTGCAATTTTAAATTAATCTTTGTATCTATGGAAACCAAAGAGCCTGTAAAAATGATCATACATAAAACTATTAATAAAATATTCTTCATCATATCCTCCATCCATAGATTCTTAAATGCAAATTTCATTCCAAGATGTAATTCCTTTAGTTATTTACACTATAAGCAGGATTGAAATACTTAAGTTGTCCGGAAACGGACAGTCAATGTCCTAATACGAACGTTTATATTGAACAAATGGTAAAAAGGGTGACGCCCATTAGAATATAATAGTCAAGAGTACAGACTGATTTTTTATTT
>JAOZUQ010000003.1:1626-125324 GCA_029938635.1 Candidatus Aminicenantota bacterium | reverse complement strand
TCTGAAACTTCTATATGATTATCGGTGCTTGACATTTTGACATTTTACTTTCTTACTAGGTTTAATTGTATAAATTTTTTAGGATTGTATTGTATATATGCAGGATGAGTATATCAGAAGTAAAACAGATTTGAAAAATGTCAAAATGTCAAGCACCGTCCCCCATGTTTATTGCAAATCGGGTTATCTGTGTTTATAATAATCTAGAATATAAATAAGCAAAGGAATCGGGATATGAGTGAAAAAGTTTTTTTCCTTGAAACAAAGGATAGAGAAAATATTTATGAAGTTCTCAAACGGCTTGAGGGTTTTCTGAAGAAATCTGATCTTTTTAATTTTGTCTCCGAAAGGGATTTTGTAGCTATTAAAACACACTTCGGAGAAAAGAAACTCAACGGATTTGTTAAACCTGAATTCCTGGGACTGATGGGGCGTTTTGTCAGAGATAGGGGAGGCAGCCCTTTTTTGACCGAGACATCAACTCTTTACAGAGGTGACAGGAGTAATGCTGTAGATCATATCAAGCTGGCAATTGATCATGGGTTTACATTTGAAGCCACCGGAATGCCGGTCATAATGGCTGACGGTATCCATGGTGATGAAGAGGTTGAAGTAAATATAAGAGGAAAGATTTATGATAAAGTAAAGATTGCAGCACTCCTTTCAAAAATCCAGGCGCTTGTGGTAACCACTCATTTTACCGGGCATATAGTTTCCGGATTCGGGGGAGCCCTGAAGAATATGGGTATGGGACTTGCAAGCCGGAGAGGGAAAATGATCCAGCACTCTACTTCAAAACCGACGATCAAGAAAAAAAAATGCACTGCGTGTGGTGAGTGTATCCGCTGGTGTCCCGTAGAGGCTATTGATTTTAAGGAAGGGAAAGCGGAGATAACTTCTGCTATATGTATAGGATGCGCTGAATGTCTGGCCGTTTGCAGATTTGATGCAGTTGTTTATAATTGGAGTGAAAGCTATGAAAAATTGCAGCAGAAGATCGCGGAACATGCAATGGGTGTTTCTGAAATTATGGGAGGCAAGGCCTTATATATAAATTTCCTGACAAGTATTTCAAAAGATTGTGATTGTATGGGGACATATGAAAAAGTTATACCTGATATCGGGATCCTTATCTCGAAAGATCCTGTTGCAATTGACAGTGCATCATTATACCTCGTTGAAAAAAGGTCCGGGAAAAAATTATCAGAACTCAGTCATAACATCCCATACAGGGTTCAGCTTGATCATTCAGTTGAAATAGGGTTCGGGACAACAGAATTTGAATTGGTTGATGCAGATTAGAAAGTATAAGTGAAAGCTCCACTGAAATAAAAACCGTTCTTGAAACCACCCTCTATTCTCAATTCGATATTTTTTCCCGGATTTATCAAAACACCTACCGGTATGTGACCGACTGGAATGATCTTCTTAACATTAAAGGATTCATCTATTGTGGTACCTAGTTCATCTACCTGCTCTGCATCAGATTTAAGATTGATATAACCGATCCCTATCCCACCACCGATATAAGGCCTTACAGGGAGTCCGGGTAGAAGAGCCATTATGATTGTGGCAGTAAAATTTATCTGACTCACTTCTCCATATCCTTTAATCCTTGCATCATCCTGGGATACCCGCCACTGGCCTTCACCTTTCATGTTGCTGATCTCCAGAGAATAGAGTCCTGAGAATACAGAACGTTTCCCGGATGGGCCGTAATTTCTTATTTCAATGCTATAGAACTTCCCTTCTATCCCAGGGTGTTCGAACATTATAAGGTCAAGCAGTTGATCCGGAACACCAAAATACCCGGTTTTCAAACCGATTCCGGTTTTAACCGGTTCCGGCTGAATAAAAGAAGCGGATATGAAAATTAATAATATTAAAAAAAATATTTTTTTATTCATAGTTTCCGGTCAGTTAAGCCTGTAGTTCGGTGACTCTTCGGTAATCATTACATCGTGAACATGGCTCTCTTTAAGTGATGCACTGGTGATCCTTACAAAACTGGATTTCGTCCTTAATTCATTTATATTTTTACATCCGGTCAGACCCATTCCGGCTTTGACACCGCCGATCATTAAAGGTATCAGATCCATTACACTTCCTCTGTATGGAACTCTGCCTTCAATTCCCTCAGGTACAAGTTTGGATTCTGAATATTCATCTTCCTGAAAATACCTGTCTTTGCTCCCTTCCTTCATTGCTCCGATAGAGCCCATACCTCTATACTTTTTGTATGATCTTCCCTGGTATATTACCAGTTCTCCCGGACTTTCATCTGTTCCGGCAAGGAGAGATCCCAGCATAACCGAGTTGGCCCCTGCTGCAATTGCCTTTGTAATATCTCCGGAAAATTTAATTCCCCCGTCAGCTATAAGAGGAATTTTATCTCCTGTAACTTTTGCAACTTCCATAATTGCGGTGATCTGGGGCATTCCGGCACCTGTCACCATTCTGGTAGTGCAGATAGAACCCGGCCCTATCCCGACTTTAACAGCATCAACTCCGAGATCAATAAGATCTTTTGCAGCTTCACCTGTGGCGATATTTCCTGCAATAAGCTCTACTTCAGGATACTCCTTTCTTATGATTCCAATAATATCCATTACTTTTCTTGAATGGCCGTGAGAAGTGTCAACGACTATGACATCAACTTTTACATCAGACAGAGCTTTAACCCTCTTCATAGTATCTTTTCCTGTACCCACTGCAGCTCCGACCAGAAGCCGCCCGAATTTATCTTTCGATGCAAAAGGGAATTTTGCAGCTTTAAATATATCTTTTAGTGTAATAAGTCCGATAAGTGTATTGTTGTTGTCAATAACCGGTAGTTTTTCTATTTTGTTCTGATGGAGAAGTCTCTTGGCCTCTTCCATCTTGATATCATCTGTCACAGTTATCAGATTGTCTGACGTCATAAAATCACTGATATCCTGATCCAGTTTGGTTGTTAATCTCATATCTCTGTTAGTCAGTATTCCCTTCAATTTTCCTGAATCATCCACAATAGGGAGGCCAGATATCCCTTTCTCCTTAACCAACTGCAGTGCTTCATAGATCTTGTTATGTGGTTTCAGTGTGATAGGGTCTACTATCATTCCGGACTCAGATCTTTTCACTTTTTTTACAAGCGAAGCCTGTTCAGAGATGCTCATATTCTTGTGAATTATTGAGATCCCTCCAAGTTGTGCCATTGCTATCGCCATCCCCGCTTCAGAAACCGTATCCATTGCTGCTGATATAAGAGGAATATTAAGGTTAAGATTCCTGGTGAATCTCGTGGACACATCCACTTCATTAGGTATTACTTCAGAATAATCGGGAACAAGTAAAACATCGTCAAAGGTGAGCCCTTTGAAATTTTTAAATTTTTTTTCCATTCTATCGTCTCTTCTTTTTTTTCTTCTTTTTTCCTGATTTTCTTCCGGGCATTTTGGAACTTGGTCTGGCTAATTTAGAGATTTTCTTTTGCCTCAGATTATCTATTTCATCTTCAGCAACAGGTTTGAAAAAAAACAAGGTTCTTATCACTTCCTCATCTATCCGGTCCTGAAGTTCCTGAAAGAGGCCAAAACTCTCTTTCTTATATTCAATAAGCGGATCTTTCTGAGCATAACCTCTAAGGCCTATCCCTTCTTTGAGATGATCTATATTAAGAAGGTGGTCTTTCCATTGGGTGTCAATGATCTGCAGCATGATCCATCTTTCGAACTCTCTTAAGTTTTCCAGTCCGATAAGCTCTTCTTTTGCGTTGTAAGAGTCTTTTATTGCTGCAAGAATATTGTCATGTATCTCAAAATAGGGGAGTTCGGAGATTTTCTCATCAAGAGCATCGCTTGTATTAATAGCGAATTGTGCGGTTATTTCCTTCTCAAATGATTCAATGTTCCACTCTTCAGGATCTTTATTCTCGTCAAGGTGATACTTTATTATACTTTCATAAATATCCAGGATTAGTTCTGCTACATGATCTTTGAAATCTTTTCCAAATAGGATATCTTTTCTAACAGAATAGATGTATTGTCTCTGCTTATTCATAACATCATCATATTCAAGGAGGTGTTTTCTCATTGAGAAATTCTGACCCTCTATCTGTTTCTGGGCATTTTCGATAGCTTTTGTTACAAATTTATTCTCGATAGGGTTACCTTCGCTCATACCTGCTCTGACAAGAAGTCCTTTAACTCTGTCGCCACCGAGTATTCTCATCAGATCATCTTCAAGTGATATGTAGAATCTGGATGATCCCGGGTCACCCTGCCTTCCTGATCTTCCACGCAGCTGATTGTCAATTCTTCTTGATTCATGTCTTTCTGTTCCGAGGATATGAAGCCCTCCTGCTGCAAGGACCTCATTTTGTTCGATGATGTGATGTCTTTTTACCTCGTCCTCTGCTTTGGTAAGAATGGTTTCCGGTGCATTTGTGGGAGTAAATCCTCTCTTCTTTAATTCCTCTCTCAGCAAAAAGTCGGGATTTCCTCCAAGGACAATATCGGTACCTCTGCCTGCCATATTTGTTGCTATTGTAACTGCACCTTTTCTACCGGCCTGAGCAACGATCTCAGCCTCGGACTCGTGATATTTTGCATTCAGTACATGATGTTTAATATGCTCTCTTGTGAGTCTTCTGTGAAGGATTTCCGAGTTCTCAATTGATATTGTACCGACAAGAACCGGTTGCCCCTTTTCGTTCAGAGCCCTTATCTCTTTTACTACTGCATCCCACTTTTCCTCTGTGCTTCCGTAAATAACGTCAGCCATCTCTTCTCTTATCAAAGGTTTGTTTGTCGGGAGTTCCATAACGTCAAGCTTATAGATCGAATGGAATTCTACAGCTTCTGTAATCGCAGTTCCGGTCATTCCTGAAAGTTTTCCATACATCCTGAAAAGGTTCTGAAAAGTTATGGTGGCATGGGTCTGGTATTCCTGTTCGATCTTAACATTTTCTTTTGCTTCCAATGCCTGATGCAGGCCGTCGGAAAATCTCCGTCCCGGCATCATTCTTCCCGTAAACTCATCTACTATCACAACCTGGTTATCGCTGACAAGGTAATCCACGTCCCTCGTGAAGAGAAGGTGAGCTCTGAGTGACTGATTGATCTGATGCAGTGTATCCATGTTGGCGAGGTCATACAGGTTGCTCAGTTTAAAGAAATCCTCTGCTGCAGTTATTCCCTGTTCTGTAAGTGTCACTGTTTTGGATTTAAGATCCAGTTCAAAAGTGGTCTGGTCGGATTTTATTCTCTTAACAAAATTATTAACATTATAGTAAAGAGAAGTTGACTCTTCCGTAGGGCCGGATATGATAAGCGGGGTTCTGGCTTCATCTATGAGAATGGAGTCGACCTCATCTATTATTGCAAAATTGAACTCTTTCTGGCATAGGTTCTCTACTTCGAACTTCATGTTATCACGGAGATAGTCAAAACCGAATTCATTATTGGTTCCGTAAGTGATATCACAATTATAAGCTTCTTTTCTCTCCTCATCATTCATACCGTGCTTGATCACTCCGACAGACAATCCGAGGAACGTGTAAATCTTTCCCATCCACTCTGAGTCACGGGAGGCGAGGTAATCATTTACAGTAACAATATGGACACCTTTACCCTCAAGCGCATTGAGATAAGCTGCAAGAGTTGCAACCAGTGTTTTACCTTCACCGGTTTTCATTTCAGCGATCATCCCTCTATGCAGAATTATTCCACCGAGGAGCTGAACATCAAAGTGACGCATGTTCAATGCTCTCTTTCCCGCTTCACGGACAATAGCAAATACATCTGGAAGAATATCTTCCAGAGTTTCGCCCGAATTGAGCCTCTCACGGAACTTGTCTGTATAACCTTTGAGCTGCTCATCGGAAAGTGAACTTATTTCAGGTTCAAGTTTATTTATTTCTTCTATTATTGGAACAAGTTTTTTTAATTCTCGCTCATTACTGGTCCCGAAAATTTTTTTCAATAAGTAATTGATCATATTAGCAATATTATATCAGAACATTAAGTTAAGGCAAGATTGTAGCCGGAGGAGGATTGCTTTGAACCACAATTTTTATTAGAATAGAAAACTATGGATTTAGCAATAAGATCATACAGAAGAAAGCGCTTTGCACTCATCTTAATACTGATATTTCTAATTATTGTTTTCTTAGTGAAGATATACAGAACCGGAGATTCGGATACTCTGAAAAAAGAAGTTAAGTTCAATTCTTCCGTTGGTAATTATATCCCCTCTTCAGACAGTGACAATTTATCATTCAAAGGGAAAGTAAGGAGAGGTGATAACCTTTTTACTATCCTGTCATCTGAAAATTTAGACAATTCACTTATAATTGAAATAATTTCAAAAACCGGTGAGATATATGATCTCAGGAAAATAAAAGCAGGGAATAATTACTTAATTAACCATAATGCTGACGGGTTTCAATCTTTTAGATATGATATAGAAAAAAACAAGTATATAGAGTTGTTTATAAGTGAGTCCGGAGAAGTAGAAAGCAAGATCGTTGTAATACCCTACGAGATCAGGATTGAGCTGATAGGAGGGGTTATTAACGGTTCACTTTATGAAACACTTGTCAAGACTGAGAAAGGTGGAGGGGAGCTTGCTGAACACCTTGCAACTCTTTACGAGTATGATATAGATTTCAACAGGGATATCAGGAAAGGTGATTCATTTCTGATACTTCTGGAAAAAAGGTATCTAGATGGGGAGTTTTCCGGTTATGGGAAAATTATTGCGTCTGAGTTTATAAACAGGGGTAAAAAAACCAGCGTTGTAAGGTTTGCATCTGACCCCGGGAAGAGTTCATACTATCATCCTGATGGGAGAGCTGTAAAAAAAATGTTTCTCAGATGTCCTTTACCTTTCATGCGTTTAACCTCCCGCTTTGGTTTCAGGAGGCATCCTGTGACAGGATTTTCTGCTGCACATAACGGGATCGATCTCGGAGCACTAAGGGGAACCACAGTCAGGGCTACAGCAGACGGGAGAATTTACCAGGCCGGTTATGACAGGGTCAGAGGAAGATATATTGTCATGTCCCATGGGAACAAGTACAGAACACATTACTATCATCTCTCAGGAATAAAGAAGGGGATCAGGAGAGGTAAATGGGTAACTCAGGGAAATGTTATCGGTTATGTCGGGAATACAGGCAGGTCTACCGGACCTCATCTTCACTATGGCCTCCAGCGAAGTGGACGCTACTTAAACCCGCTCCGGTTGAATTCTCCATCAAGAGAACCTGTGAAGAAGAAGGATAGAGAAAGGTTCGATAATTCTGCCGGTGTCATTTTTACTTTAGTAAAAATTGGTAAGAGCAATATTCTGAACAATACACTTAAACAATTTATCTATAGATCGACACTTGAAATAATCGGAAATAATATTTAGGCTTCGACAGGCACAGCCACCGGAGATGATCAGTATGCTTAGTTATAGTTGGTCACTGAGCTTGCCGAAGTGACCGGGTGATCAGATAATAGTGATCAGTGAATACTTTTTCTTCCCGATCTGGATCAGAATATATTTGCTGTTAAGGAGATCTTCTTCACCGATCATTTTGTCAGGGTCTTCAATCCTCTCTTTATTAATGGAAACACCGCCGCTTTTGATCAAACGTCTGGCTTCACCTTTCGAAGCACAAATAGATGTCTGAACTGCCAGAAGATCTAAAATATTAATTCTATTCTTAAGGTCGGAATTGTTTATATTAAATTTTGGGACGCCTTCAAATATATTAAGGAAATCAGATTCTGAAATTTTAGTGAGAGTTTCTTTTGTCCCTTTCCCGAACAATATCCTTGATGCTTCCTCAGATACCAGAACATCTTCCTCAGAATGTACCATTGCTGTTAATTCTTTTGCCAGTCTCTTCTGAAGTATTCTCAAATGAGGGGCATCTTTATGTTCTTCAGAGAGGGTTTTAATTTCATCTTCTCCGAGTGCAGTGAAAATTTTTATATATTTCCCGGCATCATCATCCGAAGTGTTGAGCCAGAATTGATAGAATTTGTATGGTGATGTTCTTGAAGGATCAAGCCAGACATTTCCACCTTCTGTCTTTCCGAACTTTGATCCATCGCTCTTAGTGATAAGCGGGCAGGTCAGGGCAAATGCTTCACCACCGGTTTTTCTTCTTATAAGTTCTGTCCCGGTTGTTATATTTCCCCATTGATCGGAGCCTCCCATCTGAAGTCTGCAGTTCTTCGTTTTGTATAGTTCAAGGAAGTCTGTGGCCTGGACCAGTTGATAAGAAAATTCTGTAAATGACATCCCTGTTTTCGATTCTTCACCTATCCTCTTCTTAACGGAATCTTTGGACATCATATAATTCACAGTTATATGTTTACCTATTTCCCTTATGAATTCGAGGAAGGAAAAGTTCTTCATCCAATCGTAATTATTTACCAGGTCGGCACTATTGGAGCTTTCTTCATTGAAATCTAAGAATTTTGCCAATTGTTTTTTTATTGCTTCCTGGTTTTTCCTTAAAGTTTCTTCACTCAGCAGGTTCCTTTCATCAGATCTCCCTGAAGGGTCTCCGATCATTCCTGTAGCCCCGCCCAGCAAAACTATCGGTTTATGTCCTGCCAGCTGGAAATGTTTAAGTACCATGACTGAAACAAGATGGCCGATGTGGAGGGAATCTGCAGTCGGATCAAATCCGATATATGCTGCAGTGCTTTCTTTCAGAAGGAACTCTTCAGTTCCGGGCATGATATCACGAATCATCCCCCGCCATTTTAATTCTTCAATAAAATTTTTATTACTATTTTTCATTCAGACCAGATTTCGGCCAAGCTCTATAGCTTTCATATTCAGCTCAGTAGTTCCTTTGGGTGCCCAATTTTTAACAAAATCGACCATATTATCATAATCGATAATATTTGTTAGTTTCTGGGTAATAGCAAGTGTTACCACTGAAGTAAAAACGATATTTCCTAATTGTTTTTTTATTTCATGGATGAGCGGGATCTTATAAAGTTTCCAGTTCTTTGTACCTCCCAGATCCGGAACCAGGTTTGAATCTACAACAACTATTGCATCATCTTTGACTCTGTTCTTGTAGAGGTCATAGGGTTTCTGATATGTACAGATAAAACAATCGATCTGACTTGCCTGGGGGAAAACTATCTTTTCATCAGAAAGGATAATGTCTACTTTTGTAGGGCCTCCCCTGACCGTTGCAGTATAAGTGGGGCTCTCTAGTGCATGTTTACCCTCTTTTTCCACAGCAATGTCAACCAGCAGGGCTCCGGCCGTTATAATTCCCTGTCCTCCAACTGCTCCTAATCTTATTTCATATCTTTCCATTTTATCCTCGCCCTATTTTTTATTATTCTTTTTTGCTGCTTCTTTTGCCGCCGGAACAATATGCTTGTGGTAAAGTTCGGAATATTCGTATCTGTCTGTATTCTCTTCAAGAATACCGACAGGATATTTATGAGCTCTTTCCTCGGTGGTCATCTTTTCATATTGTGCTTTTGTAACTGTCCTTTCTGCGATCCATTTCGTCATTTTTACAGGGTTTTTCATCTTATTTTTTCTGCCGAGATTAATGTGACAATTACTTATTGCTTCCACGACAGAGAATCCTTTGTGTTGAAATGATTTTTTTATGACTTCTTTCAGCTGGACTGTTCTGTTCACTGTCTCTCTTGCAACAAAGGTTGCTCTTGCAGCTATCATCAATTCTGCCGGATGGAATTTAGGTTCAATATTCCCATAAGGAGTAGTTTCAGTTATAAATTTTTGTGGAGTAAGCGGGGATACCTGCCCTCCGGTCATTCCGTAGACACCGTTATTTATAAGGATCATCTTAATACCGATATTACGTCTCGCGGCATGAATCAGGTGATTCCCTCCAATAGCAAGCGCATCGCCATCTCCTGAGATAACAACAACAAGTTTATCAGGCCTTGAAAGTTTTACACCTGTTGCAAAAGTGAGGGCTCTGCCATGGGTCGTGTGTAAGGTATTTGTATTGAAGAAAGTAGGCATCCTGCCTGAACATCCTATACCGGCAATAACTATTATATCGTTTGGATCAAGATTCAGATCGGAAAATGCCATTGCGATTGATTTCAGAACGATCCCATCACCGCACCCCGGACACCATGGTGTAGGAAAGGTCTGGTATCTTATATATTTTTCGTATTTGTTCATTTTGTAAACTCCTTAATGGAATTGACTATCTCTTTCGGAGTAAATGGAATTCCGTTTGCTCTGAGAAGGGTTTTTTTCATCACATCATCAGAAGATACCCTTTCGATCTCATATTTGATCTGTCCCATGTTCATTTCGACCGTTAAAACCTTTTTAACTTTCCTGAATCTTTCCTGAAGAGCTTTCTTAGGGAAGGGCCAGATCGTTAAAGGTTGGAATAATCCGACTTTTATACCTTCATCCCTTGCTTCTCTTACTGCACTCAATGCTGCTCTTGCGGAAACTCCAAAAGCAAAAACCATGATCTCGGCATCTTCCATATGATATTCGTTGAATTTAATTATCTCATCCTGAAAGTGATATATTTTCTGCATTCTCAGATGCTGCATTTTATCTGCAGTAGCCGGATCGGATGTGGGCCATCCATGTGAATCATGCTCCAATCCGTCAATATGGATCGGATATCCCTTGAAAAAGTCAACTCTCGGGGGATTTTCCCCAATGTTTCTGTCATATATGTTCAGGTCTTTTATCACATTTACCTTTTCGGTATAAATATTGATATCTTTCTTTTCCGGTATTTCTATATCCTCATGAGCTTTGGCTATCACTTCATCAAGTAAAAGTATAACCGGGTTCCAGAATTTTTCAGAGAGGTTAAATGCTCTCACTGTCTCGGAAAATATCTCATCTGCAAAAGCTGGATAGAGAACAATTATCGGATGATCACCATGGGTTCCCCATCTTGTCTGCATCATGTCCGCCTGAGAAGGCTTTGTCGGAATACCAGTCGATGGTCCACCCCTCATTACATTTACTATTACCAGAGGTATCTCTGCCATTACTGCCAGACCAAGATGTTCCTGCATTAGCGAGAAGCCCGGCCCGCTTGTGGCTGTAAGTACTTTCTTCCCTGAGAGAGAGGCTCCAATACATGCACCCAGTGCAGATATCTCATCCTCCATCTGGATAAAATCACGTCCCATTTTTGGGAATTCTTTTGACAGGTGTTGAGAGACCTCTGATGAAGGTGTAATCGGATATCCTGCGAAGAAATCACATCCTGCAGCGATCGCTGCCTTCGCAACTATGATATTTCCCTGAAATACTTTTCTTTTGCTCATTGTTCTTCCTTATCTTTCTCATGATTTATGAATATTGCAAAATCAGGACATCTCCGCTCACACATTTTGCAGCCGATACAATATTCGGGAGCAGCTATCATAACCGATATCCCGAACTTGCTGTTAATGTTATCTTCAAGGAGTAGTGTTCCTGTAGGACAACTATCAACGCATAGTCCGCACCCTTTACAATAGTGACTGACAAGTTCAATAATGTTCTTTTTTTTTGACGGTTGTTTTTTTTTGCGTATCTCTAAAGCTGCTTCATTGATCTGTTTTTCTTCTCTATCCATGCATACACCCCTGTGGTTCAGGATTTGACAAAAAATTAAAAAAATATAGAAATTCTTCAGATTTAAATTGTTGGATTATCATATTGTATTCCGATTAAATTAGCTCACCGGTAAGGATAATTGATTGTGTATGAATATCCATTTTTTTAGATGGAATTCTATCATAAATATAAATTGAAATGAAACAAAATCCCGACTTTTTTTTATTTTTTTCAAAGGCAGCTGATTATCTCAAAATATGCATTCAATATTTAATCTGTGAGCGTTTCTATTCCCCTATTATTTTCACGAGGACTCGCTTTCTTCTTTTCCCGTCAAATTCACCATAAAACACTGTTTCCCAGGGTCCGAAATCAAGTTTCCCATCAGTAACAGCTATAACCACTTCTCTCCCCATGATTGTCCTTTTTAAATGTGCGTCAGCATTATCTTCGAATCCATTGTGCTGATATTGGGAATAGGGCTTCTCCGGAGCGAGTTTCTCAAGCCATATTTCATAATCATTATGAAGCCCATGTTCATTATCATTTATGAATACGCTTGATGTAATATGCATTGCATTACAAAGAACAATTCCCTCTGTAATTTCGCTCTCTTTCAGACACTCTTCAATATGAGGAGTAATATGGATCAATTCTCTTCTCTTCTGTGTTTCAAACCATAATTCTTTTCTATAACTTTTCATCAGGTCTCCTTTATGATCTTTTAAGTATTTCCAGATGATCTGCTAAACTTTTTATATCATCCCTGTTAAAATATTTGATATCGTTAAAAACCTGACATTCAGAGATTACGGCATTGAGATTTTTTTTTTCAGTTTTCAAAGTATCTGATATTTCGGGGTTGTAAACTTCGAAAATAAAAGAACCCTCAGTTGACAATCCTTCAATAAGCACAAAATCATGTTCTTTCCGGTCATCATGGGCCAATATGAAAAAATCCTCCGGTTTATTTATGGATCTCATTTTCATCAATTGTCTTTCTGCTACCAGGTATACTGTATCTGCACCATGTTCCAGGAATCTTCTGCTATCTTTTCCCTCCGGTTCCAGATGGAATTTTTCTGGAACTTTTTTGACACCCATGACTTTCCATCCACGGCTTGATAATTCAGTTATAAGTTTTGTTATAAGTGTGGTTTTCCCTGTACCGGACCAGCCATTAAATGAAAATATATTCATTGATGAATACTAATTTATTATCGGTATATAGTCAAACGGAGATCAGTCCCAGAAGAACTCTTTTTTTTTTTCGATATAGTATTCCTCACTTCTTGAGATACTGCGATTACCGGTTCCCCGGCTGAATGTCAGCTTTTTCTGATGTGGAGGATCCTCTTTTACTTTCACAGACTCATGTTCATTCTCTTTCACAGGGAGTTTTTCTCTTGGGATCAGAAGGATTTTCAGATCGCAATTCAGATAATCTGCAATTTTCTGAAGGGTGGTGATCTTAGGATTAACGTTTCCACTCTCAATATTTGGAATGGATCTCCAGGTAAGTCCGATATTTTCTGCGAGTTGTTCCTGGGATATCCCCATTGACTCTCTTATCGCTTTCACCTGATAATTCAGTTTCGGATATTCATTTATCCATTGGGGGAGGTCAAGGGTGGTCCCGGGGATTCTCATAAATTTAAGTTTGGAAGATTTTCTCTTCATGGTTTATTTATATATCCGGAGAAATGAAAAGTCAAGAAGAAAATATGAAATACAATTACATATAGAGTTTGCATATGAAATAATATTGCATATTTAGCTTTTTGCAGTTTTGGGTTTATCCCTGTGGTTAAGGTAAAGCAGGTATTTTTTGTAGTCTTCTTCCGTATTCAGATTAAAATACCACTCAGTGTTTTTCATACTTACAATTTTAGTTTTAGAATTTTCAAATATATCCAGTATTTTATTCTTTCCCATACTCAGGTTTTCTTTAATGACAGGAATTGTGCTTTTTTTATAAAATCCGAAAAGGGGTTCAATCTTTCCAGCACCCGATTCAGCGATTACGATCTCATAATCATCAGTAAAATTATACATTTCACTTATTAACTCCGCTGATAATTCGGGGATATCTGAAGCAATAATAAAATTTTTCTCAGTCGCTGATCCGATCAACCCTGAGAGGATACCGGATAGTGGACCTCTATTACTATATACGTCATAGACAATCCTGAGCTTCCCGGACCTGATTTCTTTATTTTGAGAAGAACTGATTATTATATTTTGAAAAAATTTCTCAGTTTGTGATAGTACTCTGTCAAATAATGAAGAGTTATTTATTTTCAGATGTTTTTTATCTGTATTCATCCGGCTGCTTTTCCCTCCAGCCAGGATAATTGCCGTACATGCACTGATAGGGAATAAATTTTTTTTGTCCATATTTGTTCTCAAAAAAGGTCTGAAAAAAATGTATCTGTTGATGGCTTATGGTTATCCTTAAGAAGATCATTTACATATTTCACGGGATTGAATGTTGTAAGAGGTACTTCAACATATAATGATATCCATTTTTCCATGGAGCCGTTCCACAAACCGGGATGTTCGAGAACACTTATCTTTTCATTCCCATGCGATTTTTCAGAAATAAAATATCTGGTCTCTTCAATAAATTCATTTAGATCAAAGATATTCCCCCGATGGTCTTTAATTGAGCAAACTATGTCAACAGGATTAAAGTAAGAGGATTGAGTGAATATCTCTTTCTGCTCTGACGAGTCCATGTCAATTTGAGATCCTTCAATGATCTGAAGTGTGGTTTCACCGTTCTTATTTTCGATCCAGAAAGGGGCGCCTCCCGGTTCATTCATGTTTTTTACCATTCCACAGACCCGGACCGGTCTGTTAAGTTTATCTAAAAGAATCTTCCTCTTTTTTTCCAGGTCAAATTCGATGAACTCAGCCGGGAATGAAATGTTGAGAACATCTTTTGCAAAGCAGTAGATCTCATTTATTGATTCTCCATCCTTTATAATTCTAGGTAATGTTTTTAGTGAGTTGAAAATTTTATCTCTAATTTCAATAAGGTATGCTCCAATTATTTTTTTGCTTTCAACTATATCATTTAACCTGTCTCCAGTCGTTATGTTATCAATATTTTTAATAAAGATTATATCTGATGATAATTCATTTAAGTTCCCTATCAGGGATCCGTGTCCTCCTGCTCTTAATAAAATATCTCCATTATTGTCACGGACAGGTTCTCCCGATTTATTAATTGAAATTGTATTCGTGCTGATCATTTGAAAGGATAATTCTGTATTTATCTGATATCTCTTTTTCAGTTTGAATAATTTTTTTAATTCAAGAACCTCTTCCTGAAAATCCTCAAGGTTTTGTTCAGGAATGGTGAAATGGATATTAGTATTATTCTTCCGGTCTCCTGCATATAAAACTGCTTCAATGAAATGTTCACCTATTGGTGAGACAGATCTGTCTGCATATTTGTGAAATTTAACAAGGGCTTTTGGTAATGATCCGTAGTTCAACCCTTTTTTATCCAGAATATATTCAAGTATTATTTTGATATTATTCTCTTCGATAAGGTTCTCCAGATCTAATCCGCTTTCTTTGAGCGAAATTTTAAGACTATCAAAAAAAGGGAGCTCATGTCTTTTAAGGGTATTGAAAAAATTAGTGAAAGAGATATCAATATTATCATTCTCCATCAGATCTTTTAAAGTAATTTCACCAAGATCGAGTTTATTCCGAATTTCGGTAAGTTTACTGAACATTCTTGATGCAGCTCCGGAGGCAGGGACAAATTTTGCATAAGTGCTGTTGGAGCGGTTCTTCTCAAATTTATCGAAAAGTTCCTGTTCTCGCTCTCTGCTGAATCGGATTACACCATCATCAAGGCTTGCCGGTCTGATCAGAGAGACCGGGATATTCCCTCTGTTCAGTTTTTTAATTTGTGAATCAATATCATCAATATTCAGTCCTTTTTTATTCAGCACTTCAATGTCTTTTTTATTCAAATTAATATTGTTCATAATAATCTTTTGTTTTCAATTGTAATAACGAAAAAATAGTAAATTATTCTCCAACTAATATCAAGTAATTTCCTCAGCAATAAAGGTCCCTCTTTTTAAAAATTAAAATTGAAACCATAAAGAAGAAAACAGCAATAAATACCTGGATCACTAAATGGCTTAAATCCAGGCCGTTTAATATAGGAGCACTTCCGGAGTTGTAATAGAAAGGAGAGAATATCCTTGCTATTTGAAATGAATTTACTGCAGGGGCATATGCATTTACCAGAAATGATATTAATGCATATCCGCTCACTAAGCCGACTGCTTTTCTTTTGTTTAGAAAAATGATCCCCGCAGTGACAGAGATCGTGAGGAAGCTGAGTGACAACATATATAGTGCAACTATTGCTTCTGTAAGTCTGATAATACTCAGATCTATTTTGAATAGTATTAGTCCCAGGACCATCCCTGAAAGGAAGAATAGATGGATTATTGCAAGTGCCAGTGATATTGATAGAACTTTTTGGAATATGACTCCGGATCTTGATATTGGTTTTGAGAGTAAAAGGTCAAGTGTTCCATCCTCTACCTCTCCTGCGATCACTCCAACTCCTCTTGAAACAGAATAGAAAAGGATCAATATGGGAGCGAAATATGAGAAAGGCTGGAGGTTGAAAAATCCTGCCGGTGTTGAGACGAACTCTATATCGCCTAAGAGGTTTTTAATAACAGGGGGCAGAGAGTCTACCATTTTAAATATTGCAGTATTTTCACTCATGTAAGGGAAAAAATAAGAGAGATAAATTGAAATAAATATAAATCCTGCTGACCACCAGAAAATTGAAACCAGCTGGTCTCTCAATGTCTTCAGAAATATATTATTCAACATTTTTTTTTCCGTAAAACTTTATAAAAACGTCCTCCAGTCCTGGAGAGAAACTTTCTATATCAGTGATATAATTTTTCCCGAGAGCTTTTAGAAGAGGATCAATATCTCCATGTAAATGACATTTCATCATATTTCCCGTGAATTCAAGTCCTGTTATATTTTTCAGTGGTTTTATTTTTTTCCTGTCTAAAGTCTCCCTGCATTTGATCTCGAGAATCTTGTAACTTTTTATCTTTAAAGAGTGGATATCTTCAACAGCGACTATTTTTCCCTCTCTGATAATCGCTGCCGAGTCACAAACTTTCTCAACTTCAGTAAGGACATGGGAGGAGAGGAGTATTGTCCTGCCTTTATTCTTCAGTTCACGGAGAAGGGCATAAAATTCCTGACGCATAAGAGGATCAAGGCCTCTGGTAGGTTCATCAAGGATCACGAGATCCGGATCGTTCATTACTGCCTGAATTATCCCGACTTTTTGTTTATTGCCTGTTGATAAGGATGATATTTTCTTGTCCGGTTCACACCCGAACCTTTCAAGCAGATCTTTTATCAGTTTTCCCCCATTCCTATTATTGAGTTTTGAAAAATATTCGAGAAATTCAGCAACTTTTAAATTCCCATAGAGGGAAAGTTCTCCCGGCAGGTATCCGGTTCTGGAAAGTATTGTCAGCAAATCCTTTTTTATGTTCCTGTCGAAAATATTTACATCTCCCCCATAAGAATGTAAGAATCCGAGCATGATCCTTATCGTAGTAGTTTTCCCTGCACCATTCGGGCCCAGGTATCCGAATATCTCTCCTCTATCTACTTCAAATGAGACTTCTTCGACACCACGGTGTCTTCCATAATATTTTGATAGATTTTCGATCCGGATCACTGGTGATGTCATTTCCATCACATTATATCAGAATTCAATCAAACTTTAACTATGTTGAATTCGTATAACTGTTGTTATAGGATACAGATATGAACAAAAAAACTTATATATTTTTATTCACTACAATATTTCTATATTCACTTTTCTTAGTACAATTATTTCCTGATACTACAGTTGGGAATGAAAAAAAGAATGTGCTGGAAACTGTTGATGTGACAGATTTTGAAGTTCCTGTAAGGGTATTTCTCAAAAAAAAATTGGTTGATAATCTGAAAAAAGAAGACTTCCTACTTTATGAGGGAGGAAAACTTCAGAAAATAAATGGATTTTATATAACCAGAAAAAAAATAGATGTCAAAACAGATGTCTCTGATGAGGCGAAACCGGCCGAAGTAAAGGGAAGATATTTTGTCCTTGTTTTTAAGATCACGGAATTTAATGATCAGTTAAAGAACGGACTCAATTATCTTTTCGATAATCTTTTCAGAAAAAATGATCAATTGTTAATATTTGTGAACGAAAAAACATTTTTCATTAATAATCTGAATAATCGATCATCTGTAAGGGAAGTTGTTTCGAAGATGCTCCATGATGAAAGTATTAAAGCAAAACACAGGCTTTTCACTATCCTTGACAAGATTAATACAGAGCTGTCACAATCAAAGCTCAATCAGATATTGGCAAGTTCGATGGTTCAGCCTGCACTTGAAATGATCAAGTTTCTAGAGAAATATATTTTTATATGGGATAACTACAGGAAAGAATATCTGACACCTTCTATAGATGATTATTATAATTTCGCAAGGTATCTCCAGAAAATTGACAAAGAAAAGTGGGTGATAAATTTTTATCAGATAGAAATGTTCCCGAAACTGAAGAATTCAGGAGAGATGATGCAGAGTATCAGAACTCTTATAAGTCAACTTCAGGTCAGCGACAGGAGTGAGGATGTTTTTCATTCACGAACTCTTTCCACCCTTCTGATGAAGATTAGTATTGCTCTCAATGCCACTACAGATTTCCCTGCGGATGAGATCTCAAAGCTTTTTTATAAGGTTGACACTGTATTTCATTCAATATTCATCAGAACTACAAAATCTGTACTTTCCCAGGATCTTGAATATAAAAGGGTATCAACGAATCTGGAGAATAGTTTCAGAGAAATCACAGAAAAGACCGGAGGGGCATTGATCTCTTCGGGTAATATCAGCAAATCTGTACAAAAATTAACTGAAAAAGAGGATATCCTGTATATGCTGACTTATACTCCTCAGGAAGGGCGGAAGGTTGGAAAAATAAAGATCCTGACAAAAAACCCTGATTATTCTGTCGCTTATGATAATAATATGAGGGATCAGTATATTAAGAGATATTTCCGCAGGAAAGAGATGTCGGCTCCGTCAGTAAAGATAGAAAGTGCTGATCTTAAAGGGAAGGATCTTGAAGTTAAGATACTTGATTATTTTTTCAGAATGGAGAATGGGAAGCATCTGGGGAAACTTAAAATACACATTCAGGTAGTGAAGAATTCCGGCAGGGTTTATTTTAACCAGACGAAAATTATAGTTGCGGATAAAAAGAAATTCAAGATAACTTTGAACCTCAAAAATCTTGATCCCGGCGAATATAGTATAGTCGTTGATGTCCTGGACCTACTTACAGATAAGAGTGACATGAAATATTTTCAAAGGAAATATAAAAATTGATTAATTTCCTCATTTTAGATTCTTTTCAATAGACGGACATCGTGTTATCATTTTCGGAATCTGCACTTAAAGATCATTAACTTAATTTGCCGGATGGAAATAGTGGATAAAGAAACTTATTTTACAGGAGACACAGAGGAAACCTCTGCGCTTGATTTTTTGAGTAAAATTGAATCTGTCAGGAATAAACATCTGTTTCCCCCTGACCCTGAAGGGATCGCTCTTCTAATAATGGATATGCAGGATTTTTTCTTAAAAAAAAATTCCCATGCATTTATTCCGTCAGCGTTACCAATTATAAACAGAATAGCAAGAATAAGGGAGAGGTGCCGGAAATTGAATATCCCGGTAATTTACACCAGGCATATCAACTCAATAGAAGATGCGGGGCAGATGAGCCGATGGTGGAGAGATATTCTGACCAGAGAGGATGAGATGTCCAAAATCATCAAAGAGCTTTATGAACCTGGTAGTATCATTGTTGAAAAGAGTCAGTACAATGCTTTTTTCAAAACTGATCTTGAAGGCATTCTAAAGGATAATAATATTTCTCAGATCATAATTTCAGGAGTAATGACTCACCTGTGCTGCGAGACTACGGCCAGGGAAGCATATGTAAGGGGTTTTGATGTTTATTTCGGTATTGATTTTACAGCTACTTATAACCGGGAATTTCATGGATCGAGTCTGATAAATCTGTCACATGGTTTTGCTGTACCTGTTTTGGCCGAAGAGATGATGGAAATGTTGGGGTGAGCAAAAATGGAAAGGACTATTGCGATCATTGGAGCGGGGCCTGCAGGGTTATCAGCTTCGATTCAATTAAGCAGATTCGGGATAAGCCATTTTATATTTGAAAGGTCACTCCCCGGCGGACTTTTAAGGAACGGGAATTTGATCGGGAATTATACAGGATTATATCCACCTGTCAGCGGCCTTGTCCTCTCTGAAATGATGATCAGTCATTTTGAGAGTTATTCACAGAAAATAATAAATTCATCCGTCACTGAAGTTCACTATGATCCTGAACATGATCACTTCCATATCAAAGCAGGAGAATCAGTTTATGTCTCTGATTATATTATAGCTGCAAGTGGTACAAAGCCGATTAAGCCTGAGGTCATAAAAAACCTTCCTGAAGAATTAATGAAAAATATCTATTTTGAAATTACTACTTTAGCAGATCTATCAGGCAAACAGATATTAATTGTGGGAGGGGGAGATTGTGCATTTGATTATTCACTTACATTGGGACCAAAAAATGAAGTTGAAATTCTTAACAGGTCGGAGAAGATAAAAGCACTAAAAATAATAAGAGAAATGGTCCTGACAAATAAAAAGATAAGTTACAGGAGTAAAGTTATAATAGGAGAAATCTATAAGGGAGTTGATAAACCCTTGAAAGTTAAATTAATCAATGGGGAAAGTATTGTTTATCAGGAATGTGACATCATACTCTTTGCTATCGGAAGAGAGCCGGATGATATTTATTTGTCAGGTTTTGACCCTGTCGAATTGGATACTCTTGTCCGAAACGGAAAGATCCATTTCGCAGGAGATATTAAGAACAGAGAGTTCAGGCAGGCAGTTATCGCTGCAGGGAATGGTATTGAATCAGCAATGAAAATATTTAACAAACTAAATGGTGGTTCCAGTGGAAGTAGTATATAAAACCGGGAATTCTGATATAGCAACAGTATATATCGGGGATTTCGGGAATAACAGGTTTGCAGAGTTTGTTGAATCAGTCCAGCCTCCTCTGCCGGCAGAGAAAAAATGGGTTTTGATAGTTTCTACATTGTTCGGTTGTCCTGTAGGCTGTATGATGTGTGATGCCGGGAAGTTTTATAGAGGTAAACTAACTAAAGAGGAGATCTTTTCTCAAATTGATTATCCTGTTTTAAAAAGATTTCCGGATAGAAGGATAAATTCTGAAAAATTTAAGATACAGTTTGCAAGAATGGGAGAGCCGGCCCTTAATTCCTCAGTCCTTGATGTTCTGAAAGAATTCGGGAACAGATATTATGCTCCCGGATTTGTACCTAGTATATCAACTGTAGCTCCTGATGGAACAGAATCGTTTTTTGAGGAATTGTTCATTATAAAGAATGATCTGTACGGAAAAGGGAATTTTCAGATGCAGTTTTCAATTCATTCAACTTCAACTAAGGAAAGAGACAAACTGATACCGGTGAGAAAATGGGGATTACAACGGATCTCCCGATTCGGTGAGGAATTTTACTCTCCGGGGGATAAAAAGATCACTCTAAACTTTGTTTTTTCCGGAGAGATGGAGCTTAACAATAAGATTCTTAGTGACAATTTTGATCACCAGAAATTCATTATCAAAATTACTCCTGTAAATCCTACTATAAGTGCAGTTAGCAACGGGATGAACACAGAATTAAAAAAAGTAAAAAGTAAACTTGATAAAACTGTTTCTGATCTCAAGAGAGAGGGGTTTGATGTTATTGTCAGTATAGGTGAACTTGAGGAGAACAGGATAGGGAGTAATTGCGGTCAATACCTCGGTTCATTTATGAAATCCGGGAAGATTTTACTCCCCGTGGATTCATATACTTATGAACTTGAGAAATTGATCTGATTTTAAAGAGATAGACGGATAAAATTATTTACTCCACTTCCAGTCTTCATAATAGTCCCAGCTGACCATGGTTTTTAGATCATTCAGTTCATCAGACTTTTCCTGAAGTGTAGCTTTTATTACATCTCCGATGGAGAGTAAACCTATATATTTGCCATTCTTCTCTATCAGAAGGTGCCTTAATCTTTTTCCGAGAAATTTGTCCATCAGATTGTATACAGTATCGTCATATGGGGCTGAGATAATTCCTTTTGTCATAAGATCTTTAACTGGTGTAGATTCTGTATCGATTTTATCTATTGAGATATTCCTCAACAGATCTCTCTCAGTCCAGATACCGATGACATCTTCATTTTCCTTTACAATAATAGCGCCGATCTTATTTTCAAGCATTGTCCTGATAACATTATCTATGGTAGTCTGTCCGTTTACGGATATTATCTTTGTTCCTTTTTCATAAAGTATTTCTTCTGCTGATTTCATTTTCCCTCCTTCAATCAGATGTATATTTTAAAGTTTATATAAAATGAAAAAAAAGGTCAAGAAGACAAACTATCTTTGGATGTTTTGGTTATGGTTTTTCAAAATACAAAAAAATGTTAAAATAATTCTGTAAGAAAATGAAAAACATAATTCTTTTGATAACTTTGCTTGTGATGACTTTTGTTAATCTCTTCTCCGGATCCAGATTTATTACAATTTTTTTAGTAGATGAAGAATTTATAGTGGAAATAGCTGAAACAAATAAAGAGAAAGCCTTAGGGTTGATGTACAGAAAAGAGATCCCGGATAATTTTGGAATGCTCTTCATATATTCTGACGAAGATTTCCGTGGAATGTGGATGAAGAATACTCTGGTTAGTCTGGACCTTATATTTCTGAACTCTCAAAAAGAGATAATGGAAATAATAAATAATGTTCCTCCATGTGTAAAGGATCCTTGTCAGAGCTATATATCAGAAAAAAAAGCTAAATATGTACTTGAGTTAAAGGGGAACAGATCAAAAGAACTGAACCTTAAAGAAGGAGACAGAATATTTTTTATTCTCTGACTGAGAGAAAATTTTCCTTTTCACCGTTATACTTAAAAACAGGATATCTTCCTGGCTTCCCTGTCCACTGCATAACTATTTCTCTATTGAAAAATCCCCATCTGAGGAGACTGTCCTTGGATTCCGGTTCAAGAATTTCAGATATCAAACGTGCAAGCGGTTGTTTCATCGGAATATAGAATGACCCTTTCGGTAATGTTATTTTTACCTGCTCATATTCGCCTTTAACTGTAAGAAGAATATGTCCCTGATAAAGGGATTTTCCGTATTTTATCTTCTTAATAATAAAGTTTTCAAATTTTCCTGAAAAATCCTCTCTGATCTTTTCAGTAATAATTCCATGCTTTTTAAGATTTTCGACAACTTGTTTATGATGGGGGAGGATGAAGTATCCATTTGGAACTGCAACACTATAATCGGGTTTTGCTTTTGCAAAATATGAAACTTTATATTCTTTTAGTCTGTCTGTCTTCTTAATGATAAAGTCCTTTATCCAGGGGGGGTATTTATCCCTGTCTTCAGGCTTTATCTTCTCTTTTTCAAATTCGAAGCTTTTTATTGTAAATTCAAGGAGTTTATCTGCAGTATAGGTCAGAACATGATCTCCGGATGAATAATTCTCCATTGTCTCAAGATCTGCTTTTTTGATAAGAGCATCCATCTTTCTGATATTTTTTGAAGTGAATTCTGCTATGGATCGGATAAAATAATATGCTGATATTACTCTTGTTTTATAATCGGCATGAGAATAGTTCTCATCAAGAATTGTAAAGCGATTCCTCAATCCTGCATAGTTTGTACCAAATCGTGCTTCATATGCGTGATTTCTCCATCCTTTACCAGGGTCAGCACGGTTGACAAAATTTCCGTAGGGAATTGCATCCGTTTTATATTTTATTTTCATAGTTTTTCTGACTTCAGGAAACATTTTTTCCCACATGAAATTTATCAGCTCCTGATGACTGTTCGGATTGGAAAGAGTTGTATATGTTACAGGTTCACGGTGATAAGATCCATTGGTTGTATGCAGATCAACAAAAAGAACAGGGTCCCATTCTTTAAAAAGTTTAACGAGTGAATTAACTTCAGGTGATTCAAGTTTAATATAATCACGGTTAAGATCCAGATGCTGGCCGTTATACCGGACACCTGCAAGTTCAGGTCCGTTATCCCTTCTGTTCCTTCCCAATTTATCATTGCCGTCAGCATTAAAGATCGGTACAAAAAGGAGGACCTGATCATTTAAAAGATCTGCACCTTTGTTTTCAGCAAAGTCCCTTAAAACCAAAAGTGAAGCTTCTTTTCCCTCTATTTCGCCTGCATGGATGTTCGCTACAAAAAGGATTGCTGATCTATTCAGGGCCCTCATCTGCTGTGGAGATGATATGCCCTCATTACTGACGATAACAAGTGGTACTTCCTTCCCCTCAGTTGTATTACATAGAGTTGTAAGTTTAATTTTGCCGGATTTTTTTTCCAGTATATGAAGAAAATCGAGCACTTCAAGGTGAAGAGATGTTCTTTTAAAACTTGATTTTTCAGGAACAGTTAATATCCCGGGATTGAGGTTCACCGAGATCAATATTACTAAAGCTAACAATCTAATAATCTTCATTGTGCCTCCTGTTTCATTATACCTGCAGGGATAATTATGTCAATATAGTTTCAAGAAGTGCGGTATTACGTGGTCTTGCCAATAACAATCGCATATAGGCTGTATGCGATCACTAAAAATGTGCAAATTAAGAAAGTTGTTTTCTGTAGTAGGTTACGGGGATTCAGAAAGATACTTTTCCACAATTTATGTATAGATTGTGGGAAAATCCTTTTTTTGAAGTTTTTAACAATGCTAAAAAACCGGCTGTTTTATGAACATTTCCGGATAGATCCGGAGCATAGATTCGATAAGAAATTCTTCACTTTTTGATTTTGAATCGAATTCAGGAAGTTTGCTTACTATTTTTCTGATCCTGGAAAAATGTACATTTGTAAAAACTCTTTTAACCTCAGCAATGGACAAAGGGTTCATGGAAAAATTTGTATAGCCCATTCCTAACAGCATTAAAGCGGTAAGCGGTTTTCCGGCAATTTCACCGCAAATGGTAACCGGCTTGCCGGTCCGTTCTGTCTCTTCCCTGATCTCGAAAAGACTCTCGATAACAGAAGGCTGATAGGGATTAAAGAGATATGAAAGTGAACTATTGTCTCTTTCAACTGCCAGAAGGTATTGGATAAGATCATTAGATCCCACCGAATAAAAATCGATCTCATCTTTAAGATGTTTTATAAGTTTGATGGTTCCTGGTATCTCGATCATAATTCCTGTTTGAATCCTGTAAGGTGGTAATTTCTTTTCTGATCTTAATTCGTTTGTGATCTCTTCCATAATTTTTTTAATGGCGTGAATCTCTTCAATCTCGGTGATCATAGGGAAAAGGATCTTGATGTTTCCATTTTCATTTGCCCGGATGATTGATTTTATCTGAGTCTTGAATATTTTTTCCTCTTTCAGGAAAAGCCTTACAGCCATTGTTCCAAGGGCCGGATTTCTCTCATTTCCGGTTTTAAAATATTTTGCTCCTTTATCCCTGCCAATATCAAAAGTTCTTATCGTAACATTTTCCGGATAAATCTTCTGTGCGATATTCTTATAAATGAGATATTGTTCTTCTTCAGAAAGAGTTATTTCCGGGTCCATAAAAAGAAATTCAGTCCGGAAGAGACCTATACCTGAAGCTCCATATGAATGGACAAGATCACTTTCGAAAGGGAGTTCTATATTCGCCATCAGTTTGAACTCCTTCTTATCTTTTGTGATCCCTGGAAGTTTAATTATTTTTTTCAACCTCTTTTTATGGGCATTGTATTTTTCAATTTTTATTCTGGTTTTTGCAATATATTGATCCTTGGGGTTGACTATGATCTCACCATCAAGTCCGTCAACTATGAGTGTATCATCATTTGAAATCTCTTCTGTTGCATTGCCGGTTTCCAGAATTGTCGGAATACCGAGAGTTCTTGCAAGGATCACTGTATGGGATGTTTCACCACCATTATTCAGTATGATTCCGAGAAGTTTCCCTTTGGACATGAGGTTGGCGGCAGTTGACGGGGTCAAATCATCTGCTACCAGTATCACATTCTCAATTTCCTGGTCATCTGATTTGCTGCTCTTACTGAGGTTTTCTGTTATACGTCCAAGTATGTCAGCAATGTCATTCCCCTTTTCCCGGAATGAAAGATCATTTATATCATTGAAAAAATCAAGATATTTTTTCGATACTTCTTTAATTGCCCATTCCGAGTTGACCCGGTTTATTCTTATCTTATCACTGATCTCATTTATTAATCTTGAGTCATTAAGAAGCATTGATTGGGATTCAATTATCAGTGATGAATCTTTGCCCATGACCTGCTGCAGATTTTTGTATATTTTTTTCAATTGCAGTCTCGTAGCTCTGAGTGCATTATTAAATCTTTTTAATTCCAAAGGAACAGCAGACTTTTCCAGATTTTCTTTCAAGGCAATATCTGAATGTGATTTCAGTATGGTTGCCTTACCGATCACGATCCCCTGTGAAACCGGCTTTCCTTTGAGTTTTTTCATTTCATTATGCTGGGAGAAAACAAAAGTTTTCCTTAGCAGAGAGCTTAACTCTCTTCATCAAATTTTCTTTCAAAGAGTCCCTTAATTTCAGAAACAGCTTTAGACTCATCATCTCCTTCAGCTTCTATTGTAATATCATTTCCCACAGATGCAGCCAGTGTCAGTATCCCCAGAAGGCTCTTTGCATTTACTTTATCACCATTAAATATTAAAAAAATATTTGAATTGAAATTGTTGGCAAGGTGAGACAGCTTTGCTGCTGCTCTGGCATGAAGGCCCAATTTATTTGTTATTTTGATCTTTTCTTTTTCCATTTTTTCTGTCTCCTAAGTATTCACTGATGATACTGATACCGTCCCTTGCACCATCTCTTACTATTTTTAATAATTCTTTAAAACTGATCTTCTTTTCTTTATATGTGAGGAACTTCAGGATTCCCGGAAGGTTGATCCCGGTTATGATCTCTAAATTAGGCCTGTTAAATCTGAGGCTTAGATTTGCAGGAGATCCCCCAAACATATCTGTAAAGATAATTATTCCTGAATCTTTATTCTTATTCAGAAATGCCCTGATCTTTTTTTCAATTATTGTCCCGTCCTCATCCCATTCGAACCTGAAGCATTCTATATCACTCTTTCGTTCGAGAATGCTGTCAGCTACATCTATAATTGCTTTCCCAAGTTCTCCATGGGTAATAATCACACCTTTTATCTTCATCTCTTTTCCCTGTTTAAATGTTCCAGAAATGATTCACTTCCGCTTTTTCTGGATATGAAATATTTTACAGTAATTTCAATCAATGTTGAAAGGTTTCTTCCTACAGATACAGGCAGTTTAAACATTGGAATATCTTTGCCGAGGATCGGAAAATATAAACTTTCTTCACCGAGCCTGTCATATTTTTTCTTTGGATCCCAGCTCTCCATATCGATAACAAGATCAAGTTTCTTCTCTTCAAGCATTGCTCCAAACCCAAACATGTCAACAATGTTTATTATCCCCAAACCTCTTACTTCAATCCATTTTTTTATAGAATCTATATATTTCCCGACTGGCTCGTCATTTGAATCAAGATAGAATTCAATAAGGTCATCAGAAATGAGTTGATGCCCTTTCTTGATAAGTTCCATTGCAGTTTCACTTTTCCCTATACCTGATTCACCTCTTATGAGTATACCCTGTCCCATTATATCCATCAGGACACCATTGATCCTTACTTTTTTTGAAAAGTGTTTGAATAGAAATGAAGATGTCCTTGATATCAGAAGTGATGATTTCAGGTCAGAGACCAGAACAGATATTCTGTTAATATTAAGTATCTCAATTATTGCAGGTTTTAATTTCTGTTCTTCAGCTATGATAACAGCAGGAGGCTTCAAAGAAATAAAACCATCCAGGCTTTTTTTACACTCAGCAGGTTTCAAGCTGTTCAAATATCCTGTTTCAGTTTTTCCGAATATTTGAAGGCTTCCTCTGTTCACAAATTCCATGTATCCTGCCAGAGCCAGCCCGGGTTTCTGTGTGTCCGGATGTGTTATTTTTTTATTCAGCCACTTCTCATTGAAGGTTTTTTTTATGCTTATATCCGGGACATTCAATAAACTACTTATTTCGACTCCTTTTTTGGATCTAATCATTTTTTTCTTCAAATTTTATTATCGTTTCCGCAAGTTGAGTATTGTTCTTCGCTTTTAATAATTCTCCAATAAGATCTCCCGGTTTTTTAATTAAAGATGCAGCAGCTGCAAGTATCTGGAGATGCAATGCTGGTGCTCCGGATGGTGAAAGCACAAGAATAATAAGATGCACAGGCTCTTCATCACTTGGGTGGTATAAAAATCCTTTTTTGCATATTGCAATCATAATGATCGGATTCTTCAGGTCTCTTATCTTTGCATGTGGTATTGCTGTATTTTTCCCGATTGATGTTGATGCAAGTTTTTCCCTTTCCAATAACTTAATAAGGATTGTTTTACTGTCTGATATTTTGTTCTTCTCTTTTAGAACCTCTGTCATTTCCTTCAGAACTTCATTTGTGTTGTCAGAATTAAGTTCTATCAGGAGAAGTTCCTGATCAATTATATTTGAAAGCTTCACTTTTCTATTTTTGCGTCAATTAAAGATATTTCATTATTTTTGGTAAAAAATACAACGGCAATATTGTCAGTCTCAACATTGAGAAACAAATAAGCATTTTCACCACTTTCTTTCAGAAAAAATACAGCCTCTTCGAGGGAGAGGGGTTTTTGTGAATAGTTCCTTGATATCTGGATCCTATCCTGTCCACTTTCGTCCTTAGCCTCCGGCGCGGGTTGATCTCCACCAAAGAATCCCTGAAAGATATTTCCTTTGCTTCTCCTTTTATCACCCTTGAGTTTTTCCTTATTTTTTTTTGCCTGAGTTTTTATGGAATTCAGAGCATTCCTGAGGGCTTGTTTTATCAGCGGTTCGGTTGATACAACGTGATAGTTGTTCATTTTTGTTTTAATATTTATCTCAATTTTAAAACCATGCTTTTCTTCGCTTACCAATACTTCAGAATCAATTATTCCTCCACTGAATTTTTCAATATTCTTTAGAGATTTTTCTGCATACCCTTTTAATGCACCCGGAAACTTTACATTCTTTGATGTGAATTTAATACTCATTTAATCTCCTTTTAATTTATATTCCTCTTTTCTTTCCGATGAATTCAAAATATTCATCTCATCCCTGTAATTCCTCACTGTCCTTCTTGAAATCTTGATCCCAAGGTTCTTTAGTTTTTCTGCGAGTATCTGATCTGAGAGGGGCTTTCCCCTGGGCTCATCTTCAATTATATTTTTGAGTTTATCTCTTACTGTATCTACTGAATGTATAAATCCGAAATCTCCTTTAATCCCGTGAGAGAAAAATTTTTTAAGACTTACTATCCCATTCTCTGTTGCAATAAATTTATTGTTAACAGTTCTTGAAATAGTTGATTCATTAAACCCCAGATCATCCGCCACTTTCTTCATGGTCAGCGGTTTCTTCCATTTTTCACCAAATTCCAGAAAGTCTTTTTGCGCTTTCACAAGATAATCTGCGATTTTTTCGATCATTGATTTTCTAAGGGATGTCCCTTCTATAAACAGGCTGGCACTCTTCAGTTTTTCTTTAAGATAGTTTTTGGTTTCCTTATCTTTAGCTTTCCCGGCCATGTTATCATAATATTGAGAAAGAACTATATTTGGAACTCCATCATTCACATATTTAACCTGGTAATCATTTTTCTTGGGATCTTTCACAAGGATCAGGTCCACATCCGCATAGTCTACTTCATTTTGTGAAAATTCATAGCCGGGTTTCGGATTAAGTCTTTTGAGCCTCTTGATAATAAGGTTTAAATCTTCATTTTCTATTTTCAGCTTTGATAAAATACCGGAAAACTTGGATTTTGAAAGATCTTCAAGATGGTATGTGATCAGTTGAATAAGGGTTTTGTTTTCTTCTATTTCTTCAATCTGGCTTAACAAACATTCAGAAAGGGATTTGGAAGCTACTCCTCGAGGGTCAAATGTCTTAATGATATTTCTAATATTCTCTATTTCTTCAGGAGTAGAATTGAGGGAAGAGGCAACTGATTCCACTTCGAAATCAAGGTAACCGTCATCCTTCAGGTTGTAGATTATATATTTTGCCAGTTCCAGTTCTTTCTCAGTGAACTGAACCTGAGCTTGCTGGATAAGATGGTCTGCAAGTGTGATCCGGGATGATCCGAAAAGTTCAATAACACTGTTCTTGTCAAGTTTATCTTTGTTCCTGAGGAACCCGTCTTCTATATATGTATTGAAAAGTGACTGATCAGCCCTTTCAATTTTCTTTTCCATAACATTCGTAGCTTCCGGTTCTGCTTTTTCCGGTTCCGGTGCATCAAGTTCAAGCATCGGGTTTGAATCGATCTCGTTTTTTATCTTATCCAGGAATTCGATTCTGCTTAATGGGAGGAAGCCGATGAATGTGTGTATGACAGGGTTCATCAACAGTTTCTGCTGAGTCTTCAATACAAGTTTCGTCGCCATCAATTCCACCTGAACTCTTTTCCGAGGTATTCTTCTTTCACTCTTTTGTTTGAAATCAGCTCTAAAGAGTTACCCTGAAATATTAACTCTCCTTTATTTATTATGTATGACCTGTCGGTGATTTTCAATATTTCTCTTACATTATGATCGGTTATAATGATTCCCAACCCTTTTTCCTTGAAAGATAGAATGAGTTTCCTTATTTCATTGATCTGTATCGGGTCAATTCCGGCAAAGGGTTCGTCCAGGAGTAAAAAATCCGGATTTAATACAAGTGATCTTGCGATTTCAAGTCTACGCCTTTCTCCTCCGGAAAGGTATGAGGCTTTTCTGTTTCTCAGATCTGACAATCCCATCTCATCCAGAACTTCCTCAATCTTCACCTCTTTTTTTTCTTTTCTATGTTCAAGCACAGCATAGATATTGTCAATTACCGACATACCTCTGAAAACTGATGGTTCCTGGGGGAGGAATCCTATACCTGATCTTGCTCTCATGTAGACAGGGTACTTTGTAATATTGATATTATTAAGGAGTATTTCCCCGGATTCAGGCCTGTGAATTCCAAGGATCATGTGAAAAGTCGTAGTCTTTCCTGCACCATTGGGGCCCAGGAGACCAATGATTTCTCCCGAACAAACTTTAACGGAAATGTTATTTACAACTCTCCTCTTCTTAAAAGATATACTCATGCCCTTCCCTTCGAGAGTTTTCATGTTTTTGTCACCCGTTTACAGCAAAATGAATTCTATCACTTCACTTTCCAGGTGTCAACAGGTTCTACGGCCGGGAAATTAACGAAAAATATCGATCCTTCTCCCTCCTGACTTTCCAGCCAGATCTTCCCTTTATGCATTTCCACGATCTTTTTCACTATAGAGAGTCCTATACCCGTCGATGATTCACCTGCTGTGGGTTTGGAACTTAATCTGCGAAACTTTTCAAACATTTTATTTTTATCTTCATCGGAAAATCCACTTCCTTCATCTTTAACTGAGAGGACCACATTTTGACCGAGTTTTTCTACAGATAAGATAATATTTCTGTTTAGTGGAGAATATTTGATTGCATTGCTCAGAAGATTTTCAATTACGATTTTTATCCTCTCTTTCTCACCTTTGATAAAGCAGTCACTCCAGAATCTTGTAATAACTATCTGGTTCTTCTTTTTTGCAAATTCAGAATATATCTCTACAACGAGGCGGGACAATTCACTAAGGTCTATGACCTCTTCATTTGAAATAGTCACTTTTCCTTCTCTGATCACAGTGGTATTAAGTGTATTGTTTATGGTCTCCAGCATTCCCCTGGATGCTTCAAGTATAAGATGGGAGTTCTTTTTAATATTCTCAGGACAATCTTTCCTGAGACTGATCAATTCAGAAAATCCGATTATTGCCTGCAGAGGATTTTTAAGGTCATGAGCAGCCATGCTTAACAACTCACTTTTCTGCTCATTTGCTTCTGTCAGTCTCAGATTGGATGATCTGAGCTCCTTTGTCCGTTCGTTTACCTGAAGTTTCAGTTCTGATTCTCTTCCTCTTATGTTTTTTATCCTGCGGACATTAAAGTAAACCAGGAGTATCAGGAAAATTAAACCGATAAAAGAGTAAAATAGAGGTGAAGTGTAAATGAGTGAGCGGATCTTGAACTTAAAAAATGCTCCGGTGTTATTCCACATGCCGTCACTGTTCGAAGCAATAACTCTGAATTTGTATTCCCCGGCAGAAAGGTTTGTGTACGATACCATCCGGTTTCTTGTATCCTTTATGACTGACCAATCTTTATCAAATCCCTCCATTTTCACCTTGAAATTGATCCGCTCAGGGACCAGGAAACTTAATGCTGTAAAATTGAAATCAATTTTTTTTGTCTTCCCCGGGAAAACAGCTATTCCATTTTCCATAGTATAAGGATGATCCCCTTCAACTTTCTCCATATAAACCGGAGGTGGGGATGAGTTATTCAATTTTTTCGACAGATCAAATATTGATATTCCCTTTGTAGTAGGGATATATATTTTACCTGTGATCGATTTCCATCCGGCAGGTTGTACTCCGCCCCTGCATTCATCACTATTAAGTCCATCTTTGGAATTAAGCAATTGATATGGGACATTTTCCAATACTCCTTTCAAATATTTCTCCATGTCTGACCCTTTTATATTGAACAATCCGATACTTGAGGTTAACCAGAAGTCGTTGTTTTCAGAGATGAAGATGTTATAGATCGTGTCTGTGAACATTGGAGCATTATCTGATATCGGGATTATTTTCCCTTTATGGATTCTATTTACTCCTCCTCCGGTACCAAGCCATATGTTCCCTTGTTTATCTCCGGTTATAGAAAAGATGAATTCATTGGAAAGTCCGGAATCAGAGTTATAATTAGTGAATTTTCCATTGCTGAAGCGATCAACTCCGCCTCCATAGGTTCCAATCCAGATATGCTCTTCTTTGTCTTCATATATAGAGTGGATAAAGTCATTTGAAAGTCCATTTTCTGTAGAATATGTGATTGACTTTCCTTCTGAAAAATGGACTACTCCCCCTCCTGAAGTACCAGCCCAGACAGATCCGTAGTTTCCTCTGTAAAGGACATTTATTATGTTATTCGGGAGGCCGTTTCTTCTGTTTATAACTGATTTGACAAACTGAGTTGATCTTTCCAGAATATTGATCCCTTTACTGGTTCCAACCCATATTTCTCCTTCAAAATCTTCAGTAATTGAATAAATGAAATTACTGCTCAGCCCCTGAGCGGAAGTCAATATTCTGATTAAACCGTCTCCGTCAGATCTTAAATAATTTAGTCCCTGTCCATCAGTTCCGATCCATATTCCGCCTGCACTATCCTCGAAAACGCATGTCACATTGTCTGCACTGAGTCCGTCTGCTAAAGAAAGAGAATTAAATTTTCCATCCATGAGACGGAAAAGGCCCTGAGTATTTGTCCCTACCCATATACTTCCCTCGTGGTCTTCAAAGAGAGATCTGACAATAATTTTTGACATGATGCTCTCTTCATTCCATTTTGAGATTTTCCCTTCAGTCAACCTGTTAAGTCCATGAGCAGTACCGATCCAGATATTATTATCACTATCCTCAAATAATGAAAATATGTTTTGCCCTGAAAGGAGAGCATTGTTCTTGTACCGGATAAAATTATTGTCAGTAAAGTAAGCGAGTCCCTTCCCGTTCGTTCCTGCCCAGAGCCTTCCTTTGTGGTCTACCAGAAATGTCCTGATAGAAATATCAGCCCGGGTCCTTTTAATTGTATAATCATTGATCTTGTCTCCGGATATGGAATAGATACCACTTTTATATGTTCCTATCCATATCCTTCCGTCAGGTGTTTCAGTCAATGCGAGGATGATTTTGTTTTTAAATTTCCCATTGGGATCGAAGATCGAGAGATTACCTTTTTTATCTATTCTGGAAAGTCCTTTAAAAGTTCCTATCCATATTACTCCCCGGGAATCCTCGAAGAGGGAGAGGATAAAATTATCTTCGAGGCCATCCTCTTTAAGGAGGCATTCAATAATTCCATTTTTGATCCTGTTAAGTCCTCCACCACGGCTTCCGGAATAGATGTTCCCATGCTGATCTTCGAGGAGAGCAGTTGTCCTGTTGTTTCTGATATTTTTACTCTTTGCCGAATTAAATATGGTGAAATTAACTCCATCGAACCTGACTATTCCTCTCTCGGTCCCAAGCCAAAGGTATTTGTTTCTGGCCTGAATGATGGACATCACAGAGTTTTGTGGAAGACCGTCATCCACATCCCATTGTGACACAGGATATGTGTGTACTTTTTTCAAAGCATCAAGGGGGAAAATATTATATGAAGTGAATATCAGACTAATTATTATCATGAGGGAAGATAGATAGATGACCCTTTTACATTTGGATAAATTGAAGGTCTTCATTTATAAATGATAAAAAAGAAAAAATAAAAATGCAATTAAAATCAAATAATTCTGTACTTGGACATAGTGAAATGTTCAGGAATATGAATACTAATTCTCAATTTGATAAATTTTCAAATAGGGGAGAGAGATAAAGAATAATAAGAGGAATTTTAATTCAGTATCACCGAAGTTATATTCGAACATTCCGGCAATGAGAAATGAAATGAGCATGAACAATACGGCTGAAGAGACTCTCTTTTCCAGGACGGTACCGTTTTTGATTTTCCGGAACAGTCCTATGAAGATTGATACAAAAAATACAATAAAGGAGATCAGTGTGAAAATCCCTCTTTCTGCTGCTACTTGAAAAAAATTGTTATGAAGATGAGGATTGTTTTTAGTCGCATTCTTGTGCCTGTAATTGGGATATACTTTCTTTACATTATCAGAACCGACTCCGGTCAAAGGGTGCTCTTTTACAATCTGCAATGCAGTATAAGCCATATGCAGCCTGTCCTTGTTTGTTACATTGTTAATGTCGAAAATTGAGAACATCCTTGATTTTATAGAACCGGGGAGGATCAGGAACAGGATGGAAAGTACAATGGCGGATACTATCAGGATCCTGGGACGGCTCCGAAAATAGTATATGAAAAAAATACCTATTGAGGCAAATATCCCGATCCATGTTGATCTTGTCAGTGAAAACAGTATAGATGTTAATACGGGGATCAATAAAATATAATTAAATATTTTCATTTTTTTGTTCTTCTCATAAATATTAAACACTGCAAAAAAAACGAAGACCATCATAAGAAGCCCGGAATAGGTCATCCAGTGTGAACTAAATCCCTTTAAACGGTGTGAAAGTGAGATCCCTTCCCTGGCTGAGATCATGATGCCGATAAGAGATGAAACAACTGCTGAATAGAAAACCGTATGAACAGCTATCCGGAACATTGCAGCTCTCTTTATTGTCAGGATGAATACAGGGATCAGAAGATATACAAAAAATTCTTTGTTATCTTTAATACTTGCAATTCTATCTACAGAAAAAATTGTGGAAATAAATGTCAGGATGGAAAAGATTACCAGATATTTAAAGTAGGGTGGCAAAACTATTTTTCTACCGTTGTTGAAAAAACAGATTGAACTTGAAATTAAAAGGAGAGGAAAAACCATATAGCATAGTGCAATTGAAAAATTGATAGAGAAGAGAAATACCAGTGTGAGTATAAAAGATATTTTCCCCGGAATTTTGTCACCGGTTTCGAAGCCAGTTTCTATATTCATTTTTCGGTTTTGTTCTCTCCCGACAGAACTTCCGATTCCAGCATCAAGGGTATCCCGTCGCGGATCGGGTAAATTCTGTTACATTTTGAACATTTAAGCCCGGAATCACTTTTACTTAAAGGCCATATCTCTACTGAAGCTTTACATACAGGACAGGCAAGAATCTTGAGCAGGCGATCAGAAACCGGTTTTTTAGAACCATCAGGCATATCAACTCCTCCGGAAATATATCAATTCAAATTTTCTCACTTTATTTATTGACTGTCAATCAGTTTAAACGGACCGGAAAAAAACAGGCAGGAGCCCCCCGTTTAGCGGGGGGCCTGTTCTGTTTAGGTGGGAGATATGTATTTATATTAAGGGGGGAGAGATGGAAAGGCAATTTTTATGCAACATTTTTTTGTTTCTCTTTATCTTTATTCTTATTATCTTTTCCGGTTCCTTTTACAGAAGTTTCCGGATTTTTGTACTTGTCTTTATCTGATTTGGTCTTTTTATAATCGGTAACATACCATCCGCTTCCTTTGAATTGAAAAGAGGAAGCTGAGATCATTTTTTTGACATTTCCGCCGCAGTGTATACATTCTTTTACCGGGTCAGAATTTATTTTCTGAAGGACATCAAAAATTTGTCCACAATCATCACATTTGTACTCATAAATTGGCAATTTTTTCACCTTAATTTATTTCTTAAATAAAAAATTAGCATATATAAATTTCATTGTCAACAAGAAAATATTTTTAACTTAATATTAGAAAATCCTTGAAAATTCTGTTTACATCAGCAGCAGATCTTTCAATTTTTTCTACTACTGAATGGCCGGGACCTTCTTTGAGAAAATTCTCAAACCTTGAAAGTGTCTCTCTATTGGAACTTGCATATATCTCAACACTTCCATCCGAAAGATTTCTTACAGACCCTGTTATTCCGAGTTTTTTTGCTTCAATGCTGGTGTAGTATCTGAAAGCAACTCCCTGAACTCTCCCTTCGACACGGTAATAAAGAGTCATTGAAGTGCTACATTCTCTGAATAATTGTCAGGCTCTAAATGAATATCCCTTTTCAAAAGCAGAGAGGTTAAGATCTATGGATTTTGGAGGAACTTTTCTTTTTACAACATTAATCCAGATCTCTTTGTCTATATCCATCTTGGATGCAAGCACACCAACAAGAAGAACATTTGTGGTACGGACGTTTCCCAATTCTGTTGCAATATCTGTTGCAGGGATAAGAATAAGATCTGATGAGTATTTTTTTAGATTATCTTCAATATCATCCGGATATTCAACCGTACCTGATGCAACAGGGAGTGGCTCCCATACAAAGTCATTAACAATCATTGCTCCGTCATTTTTAAGAAAATTAATATTTCTAAGCCCTTCAAGTTTTTCGAATGCAAGAATGTAGTCGGCATTTTTTATTGCCGGTAAAGGAGAAAAAACCTCTTCACCAAATTTAATGGTAGCAATCACGTCACCACCCCTCTGGCTCATCCCGTGTACTTCACTTTTCTTTACATTGTATCCTGCGTCAAGGAGTACATCTGATAAAAGATCACTTGCAGTCAGGACACCCTGTCCACCGACACCCGCTATGATTATGGTTTTCATTATTTTCCCCCTTTAAAAAAGTCTGCAAGGCTTGTATCCTTGATGTGCATCCCATCTTCGTTTGCATGATTCATTGCGTCATGCGGACAGACCTGGATACATACTGAACATCCTGTACAAAGGCTTGAAACTATAAATGCCTTCCCATCCTTAGATGTTATAGCCGGGCATCCCAATTTCAGGCAGAGATTACATTTGATACATTTATCAGGATCAACAACAGTAGGGGACCAATTTGGTTTTTTGAAAAGGAGTGCACATACCCTCTTTACAACAATCACAGATAATTTTTCTCTTTTTAATTCTTCGCGAAGGAGTGTCCTGATCCCCTTCACATCATATCCGTCTATCTCAAATGAATGTTCTATTCCCAGTCCATCTCTGACAAGTTTGAGTATATCAACAACAGGTGCATCATCACCCATCAGGGTTTTGCCTGTTCCTGGATTGTCCTGATGCCCTGTCATGGCAGTAATTGAATTATCAAGAATTATTACAGTTCCTTTGCTATCATTGTAAATAAGATCCAGGAGTCCGGTTATACCTGAATGGAAGAATGTTGAATCCCCGATCACTGCAGCCTGTTTCAATTTTTTCCCTGCTTTTGCCATCGCTTTTTCCATTCCCAGCATTGCAGTAATTGAAGCACCCATATCTATTGTGGTATCCATTGCATTCAGCGGAGGTAGCCCTCCAAGTGTATAACAACCTATATCTCCCGTTACAGTGACCTTTTGAATGTTAAGGTTATGGAATGTTGCCGTATGAGGACATCCCGGGCATAAAGATGGAGGCCTGTGCGGAATTGAATTTGTATCAAATTCAGGAGTAAGGTCTTTTTTCCCAAGTTTGCTCAATATTACATCCTCAGTCATTTCTCCTGTTAACGGGAAAAAATCCTTTCCGATTATTTCCTTGTCGGGAGTGATCAGTCTTGCAAAATTCTCCATGATTGGATCGTTCTCTTCAAGTACATATATTTTGTCAACTTTATCGGCAAATTTTTTGTATAATTCTTCAGGAAATGGATAGGGCATGGCAACTTTCAGGAACCAGTCATCTTTAAAAATCTCTCTCCCGTTTTGAAATGCAATACCTGATGCCAGAATCCCTATCCTGGTTTTGCCCTCAATAATATAATTATGTTTAAAAGTGTCACTAAACTCTTTTATTTTTTTCTGCCTTTCTTCGACGATTATGTGTTTTTTTCTTGCAATCACAGGCAGAAGCATCGTTTTCTGAAAATCTTTCTCATAGTGAAGCTCTGGAGGAGTTTCTCTTTCACCGGTTTCAACTGCAGAGCGGGAATGAGATACTCTTGTGCTTGATCTCAGCATTACAGGAGTGTTGAACTTCTCACTGATCTTAATTCCCTCAATAACAAAATCTTTGGCTTCCTGAGAGTCTGAAGGCTCAAGTACGGGTATCTTTGCCGCGATCGCATAATTCCGGTTGTCCTGTTCATTTTGTGAAGAGTGCATACCCGGATCATCTGCAGATACAATAATAAATCCACCGTCAGCCCCGAGATAACTGGAGGAGAATAAAGGATCTGCAGCCACGTTAAGTCCAACATGTTTCATTGCTACCAATACTCTTGCCCCTGTAAAGGTTGCTCCCATGGCTTCTTCAAATGCCGTTTTCTCATTTGTTCCCCATTGACAGTGGATATCATCTTTATACCTGACCACATTTTCCAGTATCTCTGTACTGGGTGTTCCTGGATATGCAGATGCAAATGTGATACCGGCCTCATAAGCACCCCTGGCGATAGCTTCATTTCCGGATAGTAATTCTCGCTTCATTTTCCCTCCTGAAGTATTGATTTTATTTTTTTCACCGGTTTTGTCAAGATATTTCTTTAATTCCCGGGTATTATTTTTTTAAAAAACTGTTTCACTTCTTTTTCAAATCTTTCTCTGTTGAATTGAAGGCTCTTTGCATATGCGCTCTCACCGAGATTTTTCCTCAGTTTGTTTTCGTCCATAATTTTCACTGTATACCTGATCAGTCCTTTTAAAGAAGATATCCTGAACCCTGAGGTCCCGTGTTCTACTATTTCTCTCTGCCCTCCACCGTCAAAAACGATAGGGGCGATCCTGTTTTGCATGGCTTCACCGATAGTCATTCCGAAGTGTTCCACCTTCGCCGGATCATTTTGCCCGAGGCCGCATAAGTGCCAGAATATGGAACCTTTTTTGTACAGATCCTTAAGATCACTGTCGCTGATATTTATCTTCAATTCAATAGTATTATCTTCCGCTTCCTTGATTATCTCCTTAAGCTCCTTAACATATGAATTTTCACCTGTGCTTCCACCGGCAATTATCAGTTTCCACCCTTTGGAGATATCTGGAAATTTTTTCTTCAATGTAATGAATGCGGTTGCCATCTCTTTTTGTTTCTTTGTTCCCCCTTCTTCCAGCCTGGCAACAGATAGAATGAGTTTTTCTTTTTTAGAACCTGTTTTGAAAACTTCCATATCTACGGGTGGATATATGTGTTTGTGAGGAGTATATTTCCACCTTTTTCTGATCCATTGTTCCGTATATTTACTATTATAGACTGTGTAGGTATATTGATCGGAATAAAAATAACTTTGTGGCCTTCTCTCGGGGAAATGACAGACAAGGACGGATATCAATGATAAGGGATAAACCATCTCAAGCATACCGTTATTTATGAAAATATCGTAATTTCCACTTTCCCTGCTGATAGAATGGAATGGGTTAGGTGTCCCTTTCATTATTCTGTGAGGATCGATATGCGAGGTTTTTCTGTTTTCGAAATAAGGGAGCCTGACAATTTTTATTGCTGCTTTTTCAAGGTCGAGTCCGTACCACTTCATAAAATCTTTATGTGTGACATCTCTGTTTGCTATTATCGTAATATCAAAATCATCCTCAAGTGCTTTAATAAAAGTCAGGCCGTATTTCTGCGCTCCTCCAATGAAGTGAAAAGCATGATCGTAAATTGCAAGTGAAGGTTTCCGTTTTCCAGTTGAGATCTCATAGTGCCTTAGAAAATTAATTGCTCCCTGGATCCCGTATTTTACTTTTAAAATTGATATCGTTTCATTAAGAACATATCGATATTGATCAATTTTTTCAATATCATTTGAATTAAGTAATTGAATGACCTTTCCGGAGATAACATGAAATGGCTCTGTATTTTTAGAAATAGCAGTTCGTATTTTCTCTAAGATTTCATGCTTCAATTATTATTCACCATTTTGTTCTTTTGCAGGATCACTTCCGGTCTCATCCAGGGATGAGCTTAATTTTTCTTCAAGTTCACTTAGCCGGGTATCTGTTTTTCTCATTCTTACTATCATGGCATTATTAAAAAAAATAAAATCCCTGATGATGCTGATCGGTTTTACAAAGATCATTCTGATCGCAAATGGGAAAAGCATCAGGATTTTAACGAGTTTATTTCTCCCGGGTTTCAAATTCATGTAAACCCTTGGATCTGCATTTTCTCTCAGGTTAGCTGCCCTTCTTCCCATTTCAAAGTCAAGTTCGGAAGGGGTCAGGTCATTAATGTCGAGATGGAATTTTCGGTCTATTTTCTTATTCACCAGTTTATGGATTTTTTTGATCCCCGACTTCTTTTTTTCAAGATTATTCAGAGTATCACGGACAAGAGAAATTTTTTCCTCGTTCATAAGCACAGATTTTAACACTAATAATATCTGTTTTCAAATGGAACAGGGAGAGGTATACAGCCTACCCTCAGGTGATTTTATTCTTTTTTTTTTTAACAGTAGCAATAAAAATAAGGATAACAAAAACAGCCAGGATCAATAGCATTTCGATCCAATATTTTTCAGGCTCTATCCAGATCTCTTTAAAAAAATCCCAACGCCCGAGTATCTCAATAAAATTCCAGAAAATGATCACGGTGGGTATGGCATATCTCACAGCATAAGGGATTTTGGTAATTTTGATGAGTTTTAAAAATAAATAGAGGGACCATAACAATGATCCGAATGCTACAATATAAGTAACTAAATGTTTTTCACCCACAAAATTATTGTCGTAAAGAAAAAGCAAGACCAGATAAAATGTCCATAACAAAGCGATCAACTCTAAAAATGTGGTCATTGTTATGTTTCTTTTTGCAGGTTTGAGATCTGTAATATTCGAGAATTTTAATTTCTTCTGAAGCCAGTTGAAAAACTTACAACCTGTTTTTGTCCCGAAAAAATAATAGATCATCATCACAGCCCAGAAACCGACAGATGATGGCATTATCAGGTACTCAGGCTTTGTGACAATTTCTCCGTTTGAAATGAGCGGCTCTACTCCGTACCTGTTTGCATAATAAACATAAGCAAATTCTATCCAGCCGGTCCAGATAAATAAACCTCCGAAAAAGCCGAGGAATGTAGCCTTGCTCTCACTTGAAGAGATCACCCCGATTATTAACAGTAGCAATCCCAGGAAACCCAGTAATAATGCTGCAATGTAAATATGATCATGCCCGAAACCCTTTTCCATAAGGATCATAACTGCATGTCCTAATGGCATTGTGAACAATACAACCGCAAATGCTACTATTCCTGTAAAAGGCCGTGTAATTTTCATTTTTTTCCTCTTGTTGTCATGCCTATATATAATAGTCTTGCCTGCCTCTCTGGATTTTTGATAATATGTATTTTTTTATTCGATGTCAATAAAAAAAATATATTAAGAAGTCCCCGAATTTGTATGAAGTGTCTGTCTCCCTGATTTTTTTGTTGGAAATTTGTTCGTTATAAATATTAAATTTTTACTTATAACTTATTGATTTTTTCTTTTTTATAAATTAGATTATTCTATTGTTTTTGTTAAATAAGGAGGAATTATGAAGAACTATTCAAAGGTATTCCTGTATATATTTACAGGAATGTTAATTATTTCCTTTTCTGGAAGTGGAAATTACTTGAATGGGACTGATCAGAGAGGAGATGATCCGGGTAATATTAAATCTTTACATCACCATAAACTGATCGGGCCTTTGAAAGAGATTTTAAATATCTATAGGAATGAAAAAAGGCTGACTACTGAAAGTCTTTTGAAGTATGGTTCAAAAAAACTACAGAATATTATCAAGGGGGCAAAGGTCGCAGCACAGCCTCCCGGTTCAACCCTGTCAAAGGAAATTTTGTCTTATCCTCCAAAAAGGGGAAAAGTAAATCTCTCAACCGGGGATATCCTGAGTGAAAGAGAAGTTGAATCTAAATTCAAGAGACCTTTTTTTATCAGTGCTCTTATCAGGGATGAGCTTCAGGAGAGATGGGGGAATCCACCTTATGACGTTATCGAATGTAATATTGATATGACAGGCGGGATTCAGGTCCTGAATAATTTCAATCTGAAAATAAGGGCAACATCTGAGTTCGAAGGAAAGACAATTGTTTCTGCTGAAGTTGCTTCAACTGAAATTGAAAAAATTGCAAAACTAAGCCAGGTGATTAGAATTACTCCGGTTTTGAAAAAAGTTTCCCAGAACAACCTTGCTTCGAATGCAGTAAGGGCTTCCAGGATAAGGTTGAAATCCGGGCCCAAATATACAAAAGGTTATACGGGCAAAGGGGTGATCGTAGGAGTTATTGATTCCGGCATTGACTGGACCCATGAAGATTTTGTTGATCCTGATACAGGAGAGACACGGATACGATATATCTGGGATACGGAAATTACAACACCAGGAAGAACTCCTGCCGATGTTTTCGGAGGGGTACTTTCAGGCCTTTCATATGGTACTGTCTGGACCAAAGCAGAGATCGATGGAGGGAGCTGCACTGAAGTTGATACAAACGGGCATGGAACCCATGTATCCGGCAGTGCTGCCGGGAACGGATTTGCAACAGGAAAATATACCGGTATTGCCCCAAATTCGGATATGATTTTCGTGAAAGGGCTCGATAATAATGGTATCCTTTTTATCTATGAGTTGTCGAGTCAGCTAGGGATGCCCTGTTCAGTAAATATGTCATACGGACCCGGATATCCGATGCATTATATGTCTTGGTGGCCCCAGGATTTTCCCGCGGACGGTACAAGCAGTGAAGCACAGGAGATCGCCGGCTGGAATGTATCATATGGTGGTGGACATATCCCTGTAAAGTCAGCAGGGAATGAAGGGCATTGGAATACCTATACTGATCTTACCGGAGGGTCTTATCCATATATGAACGGATCATACCATATGGAAGGACACCAGAGCAGTGGAGCCCAATCTCACACATATACGGTAATCGATTACACAACGGTGTGGCCATATAATCTCTTCGGGGGGCCTGACAATAGTGTATTCCCCTGGTTATCTTTTGGTTACTGGTCGGATGCTCCTATTCAGATAACCTTTACTTCACCCAACGGTTTTGTCATCGGGCCGTTCCTTCACGGGACCGATGGCGGTACATGGGACGGAGTAGTGGGAGACGGGTGGATCGATTGGTACATGGACAATCCTCCGGCCTCGAATGGAGACAATTACGGATCTCTGGACCTTTACTGGCCATATTGGGGGCCATATCAACCGGCCCTGGGTAACTGGACCATTATTGTTGAGGCCATTGGTGGCGGTTCCGTGAACTATGATGTCTGGTGCTCAGAGTTTATATACGCTGGTGGCTATTATGTTAATGACATTAACTCATATTTTACAGGGAATTTTTCCCATTCAAATTATATAATTGATGAAGGGGCATCCAAGTACGAGATCTCTGTCGGGGCGTGGTCGACCAGAGATAAATGGGATGGAAGTGATGGTAGCACCTGGACCTATGCAAAGAAACCATGGGTCGGGACTATTGCAGACTTTTCCTCACCCGGCCCTTCAAGGGACAGAAGAGTGAAACCTGATATTGCTGCACCGGGGCAGATCATTTTATCTGCTGCGTCTAAAGATGCAGGTTGGAGTAATTCAAATCTTGATCCTGACGGAAGGCACGGGCAGATGTCAGGGACATCAATGTCTGCTCCTATTACAACCGGAGCAGTTGCGCTGGTACTTCAAAAATTTCCGGAAAGAAATGTAAATCAGATCCGTGGATCATTTTCGAATTGGGCAATAAAGGACAACGCTGCACGTTCAATGGGGAAAAATGCATTTGGATCAGGGAAACTGAATGTTCTCCCTCTTAACAGAGATGCCATTGCAGTTCTGACCCAGGATAGAATAGAGGTTATTCTTGACAACGCAGATAAAAGTGTTAACTTTGACGGCTCTAAATCATATGATCCTGAAGATTTTCCTATCACTTATCTCTGGGTTCTGGAGGATATTCCGGAGGGAGCTAATCCTGAATTCATAATAGATAATGATAAAGCAACCCTTAATGTTGATCCTGAAATAGAAGGGATGTACAGGATAAGCCTTGCAATCAACGACACGATCTGGGATGGCCCCAAGACCTACTCTCAATGGATCACTGCAAAATTCATACCGGTATTACCTCCTGCAGGAGTTAATCTTGAAAGAGTTGTCAATAACCTTATTTTTGTTAATGAATATGTCAACAGGATCACCTGGATGGAAAATCCTGAAAATCAGGTCGAACTGCTCAATTACAGAATATACAGGAAGGTTAAAGGGAATGGAGATGATACATATGAACTGATCGCTGAACTTGATCCGACTGTAATGGGATATGATGACAGAGGCCTTGAAGAGGATCAGTACTTCACTTATAAGATCACTGCTGTTTCCTATAGAGGAAAAGAGAGTGATCCGGTAATTGTTTCCAATTAACGGAGGAATACAGAATGAAAAGAATTATCTATACATTATTGGCAGTAGTTTTTGTAGTCTCATACTCTTATTCAATGACTTTAACCGGAGGTGTCGGACTCGGATTGGGGATGGTATCAAATTCAGATCTGAATGAAACTTATGGAAACGGATTTGTTTATAATACTTACATTAGTTTCGGTATTGCAGGTCAGTTCTCACTGGGAATAGGATATGAAGGCGGATACAAAAAGGATGGGGATGTGGGGATCTTTGATGATGTGGCAACTCTGGAGATCTCAGGATTTCAACTCTTTGCAGAATACAAATTCAAATCCGAAAAACTGGTACCATATCTGAAACTTGGATACGGTTATTACACTGTAAAAAATAGTTTTACTTCTGAAGAAATGGGGAAATATGAATTTTCCGAAAAAGGTTCAGGGATAATTTTAGGCGGCGGGATAAGTTTCCCGCTGAGTAAGAGCTTTTTTATTACCGGTGAAGTTGACTATCTTTTCCTTGAGGTGAAGCCATTTATAAATAGCGTCAATTCAGGCGGGATCAGGTTGCTTGCAGGTCTTGCCGTAAAATTTGATATTTAAAAATATAAGGGGCGGGGAACACCCGCCCCTTTATTAATCATATGCTGAAAACTAAAATATCTTTATTGTTGTTGTTTATCTTTTTCCCATTGTTCATCAATCCTTCGAACCTTATCTGGAAACAGGGAATTAAAGCTGAAATAATCGGATCACCTGCGGTTTATGAAGAAAAAATAATTACAGGTGTAAAGAACGGAGATATCCTCTGCTTTAATTCTGATTCTAAACTACTCTGGTCTTTCAATTCAGGTTCAGCGATCTTTTCATCACCCGTCATTGATAAGAAGGGAAATATTTTTATCACATTGCAGGATGGAAAACTTATTAAACTCAATATGAAAGGTGAGAAATTGATAGAGATTAACACCGGATCAAATTTAAGGTCAACTCCTCTATTGATAGATAACAGGATTATTGTTGTTTCTGAAAAAGGGAGAATTTTTGCATTTGATAAGAATAAAGGAAAAAAGGTGTGGGAAAAGAAGTTTGATAATGAGTGTTTCTCTTCTCCTGTCTATAGTGAAGGTTTGATCCTCATTCCAATGAAGAACAAGTTGTTGCTTGCTGTTACACCTGATGGTGAAAAAAAATGGGAATTCAAAACGAAGGGGGTTATTTTTTCTTCACCGGCAATCGCATCTGACGGATCAGTTTATCTTACAAGTATGGATCACAATCTGTATAAGATCGGAAAAAATGGAAAATTAATATGGAAATTTAAAACAGGCAGGTGGATAATTTCTTCACCTGTTATAGATGTAAATGGGAATGTTTATTTCGGGAGTTATGACAGATTCTTTTATTCAATTACAGAAAACGGGAAACTCAGATGGAAAAAAGAGGGGAAGGGGTCCTTTAATGCTACCCCGGTCATTGATTCAAAGGGGAATATTTATGCTGGAAACAGTTCCGGGAATATTTTTTGTTTCTCTTATACCGGAGAAATATTGTGGAAATATAAAGCTGGTGACTTTGTTAGGAGGCCACTTGTTATAATGCCGGATAAAAAAATACTTATTTCCTGTTCTCTTGACAAAAATATCTATGTTTTAAAAACTAAGGGAACATTATCTAAAAAAGCACAATGGCCGAAATATCTGGGTAATTCCTCTAACTCAGGCAGAAGATAATCTAATTACATATCTCAGGAAGGCAAAAAGATATATCCCTGATCTCTTCATTGCATTTATTGCAGGAAAGGGTAAGGATTATTTTTTCACATTTTATTCCTGATTCGAATGAAGTTTTGAAGTCAGGCTTGTGACCGCAATTCCGGCAGACCCTCTCTGATATCGCTACTATTTTAATGAGTTTTTTACATTTTTCTGTCTTTATTTTCAGGTCCTTAATAACAAGATCAATAATTCCTTTCCTTTTAATATCTGAAAAGAGTGTCAGAAAAAATTTTCGGGTGAAAGATTTATCTTTTCTGGCCATTATCTTACCGGAGGCAGTTCTCATATTGCCAGACATGTTTTCTGAATAAGTAAGTTCTTTGGATGCAGCATTGACCAGTCTGTTAATAAGATTGTTACCTCTGATAGCACCTTTAATAAAAAATTCTCCTATCCCCAGCGGGCCTGATTTTGAAAGAAAATCTGCATCGTGTATTATATCTGTCAATTTATTTCTTCTGGCTCCCTCCATATAGAGGGCGTTTATTGCTTCGACTATGATCTCTATTTGTTCACCCGGGACATTAAACTTTTTCATAGTACTTTCAGCTATTTTTATACTCACAGATTCCTCGGGGACATCATCTTTATGATAAGTGCCTTCGGAGAATTTCCCGGAATCGTGGAATAGTGCTGCGAGTACAACCGGCAATGCATCTGTTTTCTCTTTCCTGGCTAACCTTAATGTGATTGAGGAAACATTAAGGGTGTGTTCCCACAAGTGAGAGTCCTTCATCTTTGAATCAAATGATTGCTCAGATGTTTCAATGATCTCTTTTATTTCTGAAAATAATCCCGGAAATTCCGTATCCAGAAGTGTATTGATAGATTCATCAATGTTCATAAAGGATTATATTATATCATGTTCAAATTCTTTAATAAAAGAGGTGTAATTAGCTTCAAATCTGAGAAAAAATCAAAAATAATGTTTTTAACAATTCTTAAACTTTATTGTTGACATCAAAGGTTATATTATGTATATTACAAATATGAAACGAGTAAAGTGGACAACCCCGAAATTAAAAATACTCAGCCGCCTGACTCCCGAGGAATTTATTCTTACCCGGTGCAAACAGAATGGTGCAGGAATTCCACTTGATCCGGGAAATACTATTCAGGAATGCGGTGCGGTCGATACTGCAAATTGTGCTGCCTGCAACGCCAGGGGTCAAAGTTAATATTTTTCTCTGAATAGAACGGAATGATCATTGAGAATTCCAATTACCTTTTTTATAAATAAATTAGGAAAGTTTCTTCAGAACTCACCGGTTTTTCTTCTCAGACCTTCTCAACTAAAAAGAATTAGTAAGCAATCCTACAATACAACAAATTCTGCAGAATTCTGGGGGGATAAAAATTTTGTAAATCAGGGGTTTTTCCCGGGAGAAAAAGAGGTCTTTGAATTATTAAATAAAAAAAAAGGGAATCTACTCCTGCTCGGAATCGGGGGAGGCCGGGAAGCGCTTGTCCTGGGTAAGGCCGGGTTTAATATCACCGGTGTCGATTTTGTGAAGGAACTTTTGGATAAAGCTATTGAAAATGGAAAAGAGGCCGGAATTGAGATCAAGGGAATTCATTCAGATATAGCCAATATTAATGTCGATCCTGATAGTTTTGATGTTATATGGTACTCCTGCTCCATCTATTCATCGATTCCCGGAAGGAAGAAACGTATAAAAAACCTGAAATGGTCTGGTGAGATGTTGAAATCGGATGGTTTTATCGCCTGCTTTTTCTACTGGAATCCATCAGCTGCAGGGGGAAATTTGAGGTGGAAACTGGGGAAGTTTTTATCCCGAATCACATTCGGAAATACAACATATGAAAAAGGAGATATCTACAAAGATAACCTTGAATTCCTTCATGCATTCTATGACAAGGAAAATCTGATCTCTGAATTCGATGAAGCCGGTTTTCAGGTGATCGATTTTATCTTTCCTGAAAATTCCAACAATGCCTGCGCTTTATTAAAGAAAAGGGTATAATTTAAATATAGATCCGGATTTGCTGAACTTGATTAATTGTTAAAAACAAATTAAGATCTGCCGTTAAAATGAGTAATAACAAGATCCCGAGACTTCCCCTGGAGGGAAGCATTGACCTGACTTACCGCTGCAACAACACCTGCAGACATTGCTGGCTCTGGCTGGGTGAGGATTCAACAGCAAAAAAGAGTGAGCTGAGATTTGATCAGTGGAAAATGATTTTTGATCAGGCCAGGGCCATGGGAACACGTGAGTGGGTGGTCTCCGGTGGGGAACCCATGCTCCATCCTGATTTTACTGAGATATTCGATTACCTCACTTCAAAGTTCTTAACATATACGATCAATACCAACGGGACTAAAATCACTCCGGAAATTGCAGAATTGATGAAACGGAAGGGGAGTAAAATGATTGCCCTTTACGGGGCGGATGCAGCGGTCCATGACCACATCACCCGGGAACCAGGATCATTTGAGAAAGCCATGAAAGGATTCTCTTTTTTAAAAGAGGCGGGAGCGGGATTTACTGTTCAGGTCGTACCGATGAAAGACAGTTTCCATCAGCTGGATGAAATGACCAAACTGGCAAAATCCCTGAGCTCCTCCTGGCGGATCGGATCATCCTGGCTTTTTTATTCCGCCTGCCGATCAGCATCTATGAACCGGGAGATCGAAGATCAGCGGCTGACACCGGAACAGGTGGTTGCGCTTGATCCCCCCAATCCCAGATATAATTCAAAACACAAATTGCTTGAGAGTGATCAGAATAATCTTAAAACAAATCCAGATGACAGACTTCTTCATAAATGTGTCTCCACAAGGAACTCATTCCATATCGATCCTTACGGGAAAATGGCCAATTGTATCTTTGTCAAAGATCCTGAACTTAGATATGACATTATAAAGGGGACATTTGAAGAAGGGTGGGAAAAATTTATCCCCTCTATCGGAGAGAAAATCAGGGGGGGAGAGGAGTATTGGGAGCATTGCGGATCCTGTGATAATAAAGAATTGTGTAATTGGTGCCCGGTCTATTCATGGCTGGAACATGGGAAGTATGATTTACCTTTAAAATATTTATGTGAAATTACAGACAAAAAAGTGGAATATAAAAAAGAGTGGGAAAAAAACCACAGACGATATTATGAGATCGGTGGCGTGACCATTCAGGTGGATTCCGACCTTCCGTTTGAAAAAGATTCCTTCCTCCCGAAATTTGAACAATTCAGGATGGAAGAACCGGGCGATGACATTGTATTGATCCGGTATCACTTTGAAATCCCCGAATTGTCTATTGAAGATTCGGGAGAAGAGATATACAGGAAGATCCCCTGGGCAATATACCGGAAGAACAAATCGTGGTTGTACAGGGAGATACTTGAAAACAGAGAAAATGATCCCCCAAGGCGTATTGTAATATTTAATGATGATCACACCCTGGCTGAAATTTATCTCAAAAGTCACGATCTGATCTTCGGATCCCCACAGCATGCACTTTCCCTATTCCCTTCGGACCAACTGCTGCTGAGCCGGATCTTTGCCGACCGGGAGGCTCTGACACTCCATTCCTCGGCCATGGTTATTGACCAAACGGGACTTGTTTTTTCCGGCAAATCGACAGCCGGAAAGTCTACTATTTCTACCCTTCTTGAAGAAGAGGGCACGCTCCTCTGTGATGAATACAATATCATCCGGAAATGGCCGGATGGATTCCGGGTCCATGGTACATGGAGCCATGGGGATATCCATGAGGTCTCAAACGGAGAAGTGCCCCTCAAAGCAATATTGTTTCTTGAAAAATCGAATGTGAATGAGATCATAACGTTAGAGGACACCCAGGAGATCATCACAAGGATCATGCCCCGGATCATGCAGCCGCTGGTCACTTCGGACTGGTGGGATAAAACACTTGCAACACTGGACCGGTTGGTAAATGCAGTTCCGTTCTATATCATTAAATTTGATAAGAGTGGAGAGATCGCCAGGGTAGTAAAGGACTTTACGAAAGTTATTAAATTAAAAAAAAAATGAATGGTTCAGATTTTGTAGAAAAAATAAAACCTCATGAAGATGGTTTCATGACGACCGGTTCAAACAGGCTCGGGCATATAGATATTGAACTCACCGAAAGGTGTGATAATAATTGTGTCCATTGCAGTATAAATATTCCTGAAAATTCTCCGGAACAAAAAAGAGAACTTAATACATCTGAATGGAAAAAAATAATTAGTGAGGCCGCAGATCTCGGAGTGTTGTCAATCAGATTTACCGGTGGAGAACCTCTTTTGAGAAAAGATTTTTCAGAGCTCTATTTATTTACCAGGAAGCTGGGGATAAAGGTGATAATATTTACTAATGCCAGAAAAATAACTTCAGAGATAGCAAAACTGCTGTCAAAGATCCCACCTCTTGAAAAGATGGAAGTAAGTGTGTACGGGATGAGCAGGTCATCATATGAGAAAGTATCCCGGGTCCCCGGATCTTATAAAGAATTCAGGTCAGGTGTTGGCCTCCTCTTAAAATCTAATATTCCATTTATTGTAAAGGGAATACATCTTCCGGATAATTTATCGGAAAAAGAGGAATTCGAATCCTGGGCATCTACATTGCCGTGGATGGATCAGTCTCCATCTTATTCCGGTAGTTTTGAATTCAGGGAGAGGAGGGATTCGGATTCAAAAAACAAAATAATTGCTTCTCTTAGAATCAATTCTGATCTTAATGCAGAGAAGAAAGAATTGACAAGATCCAGATTAGATTTTTTAGAGAAGTTCATCGGGCCGTCCGGGCCTGATTTGTTTTCCTGTGGAGCAGGACAATCAGGTAGTGTCGATGCTTATGGATTTATTCATCCATGTCTGACCCTCAAGGCGGATGAATTTGCATATGACCTGAAAGACGGGACGATCAAAGAAGCTATTTTTAAATTTTTTCCTGAAAAATTAAAAGTAAAAGCTTCAAATCCGGAATATCTTAATAGATGCAGCAACTGTTTCCTGAAAGGCTTATGTCTGCAATGCCCATCCCGTGCATGGAGTGAGAATGGTACATTCGATACCCCTGTGGAATATTTGTGCAAAGTTGCTCATAAAGAGGCAAAAGATATCGGATTATTAAAAGGAGATGAAAAGGGATGGGAAATAACAGATTGGAAGGAAAGGATTAAAAAACTGGAGGAAAAAGGCGATGACAGAGATAGATAAAAATTTAAAATACCGTTTGACAGAAAATGTGGTATCAAGAGAAATTGAGGGTGAGATCATAATAGTTCCTCTTACTGCAGGAATTGGTGATGCAGAAGATGATCTCTTTTCCCTCAATGAAACAGGCAAAGCAGTCTGGGGCTATCTTGACGGGACACATAGTGTCCAGGAGATAATTGATCTACTAGAAAAGAAATATGATAGTGAAGCAAGCGGAATAACAGATGATGTTACAGGTTTTCTCAACGAATTGTTATCAAGGCAGATCATAGAGGCCGTTTGACAGGAGAAAATTGATGGAAGTTATTCCGGAATCGGCTGAACTTTCTTTATCAGGTGAGAATTTATTGAAACTGATGAAGGATGTTCATTTGAAAGGGGGATCTCTCAGGTTCACTGCAAAAGGATACAGCATGACCCCTTCAATAAGACATAATGATGTCATAACCGTATCTCCTTTGCCTGACAGAGATCTGATAAGGGGAGATATAGTCCTTTTTAGAAAAGAAAAAAATTCACAAATAGTAGTTCATCGTATAATAGAAAAGAGGAGCAGTAACTATCTCATGAGAGGAGATAACTCTGATGAATCTGATGGCTGGGTTACAGGAAATATGATATATGGTGTAGTCACAGGAATTGAAAGGAACGGGAGGACTAAATTTTGTGCAGGTATGGTGGATAATTTTTTTATTCATGCAATTCTATTAAAATTTTATCCTTTCATAATGAATCTAAGAAGAAAAGCTGTGAAAATTATTAAGTTGTTCAGAAATAAAAAGGATTTAAATGGGAACTGAATATTCAGAATTGTCTGATCTCAAAGATTTCCCTTTATGGAAAAAATTAAATAAAAAGAGGATACTGGCTTCATTCGACCTGGAGATCACTTCCAGATGCTCAAACAATTGTCGTCATTGTTATATAAATCTTCCTGCCGGTGATAAAGAAGCAAAATCCAAAGAGCTTTCATTGAAAGAACTGGAAAGTATTACCGATCAGGCTATTGAGCTTGGCGCCCTCTGGTGCCTTATTTCCGGGGGTGAACCTCTATTGAGAGAAGATTTTCAGGATATTTATATGATGCTTAAAAAGAAGGGCCTTCTTGTATCTGTTTTTACTTCTGCCTGCCTCATTAATGAAACCCATATAGAATTGTTCAGGAAATACCCCCCCAGAGAAATTGAGATAACTGTTTACGGGGTCACTGAAGAAACATATGAAAAAGTATCCAGAGTCCCGGGTTCTTTCAGGAAGTTTATGAATGGCCTTAACCTGCTCCTGGATAATGGTATCAAAGTACGCCTCAAAACAATGGCGTTAAGGTCAAATCTAAATGAATTTAAAAAGATTGAAACTTTTTGCAAAGAGAGGACAAAAGATTATTACAAGTTCGACCCTATGCTCCATTTGAGATATGACAGAGATGAATCCAGGAATGAAGAAATTAAAAGTGAAAGGCTGGCACCTGAAGAGATAGTTAAACTTGAACAGGATGATCCTGAGAGGTCTTCCAGTCTCAAAGAGAATTGTGATGAATTTATTTTTGAAGGTGATGGACATCATAATTGTGATCACCTTTTCCATTGCGGGGCGGGTCAGAGCAGTTTTACGGTCAGCCCGGATGGGATCTTCCGATTGTGCTCATCATTATGGCATCCGGATTTCATCTATGATCTGAAAAAAGGATCATTAAAAGACGCATGGGAAAATTTTGTGCCGAATGTGCTTGATACCAGATCCGAGAATCCCGAATTTCATGCGAAATGCCACTCATGCAATATTATCAATCTCTGCCTGTGGTGTCCCGCCCACACTTATCTTGAAACCGGTTCTTTCGATAAATGGGTAGATTCATTTTGTAAGACAGCACATGCAAGAAAATCAGGAATTGAAAATAAAACTGGTAAATGATATTAATTTTTTGTTAAAATGAGTGTTGATGGCATATGATATAAAACAAGAAGAACGGATAGACAAAGTATCTGCCGCCAAAATAAAATGATGGAAAGGAGAAACTTCAATAGAATACGGCAGAAATCCTTTTTGATAGTAAATGGAATTGAAGGATTTCTAATAGATCTTTCTGAAGACGGTTTAGGTGTTTCCATATCCCAAAAACCTGTTGAAGAAGAGATAAAAATAACATTGATACTGGATAAAACGGAATTTATTCTAACAGGAGAAATTGCCTGGGAAGGCTGGAATAAAAAGTATCCTGAACTTTCAGATATTGGAATAAAATTAAAAGACCCTCCAAAAGAATATGTTGAGTTTGTAAAAAAATTTTTAGCTGAATCTTAATATCTTAATATAGCAGCAATATCTCCAGCATCTTTTAATTCATCAATATTTTCGGCAAATTCGATCTCACCCCCGGAGAGTTTCAACAATTCTGTTATCTCATTGACAAGATCTATCTCGAATATGGAGGAGGATCCGCACTCGGGACATTTGTCAGTTTTACTATCTGATAACTCTTCACAATCCCTGCATCTGATACCTTTAAGGTCAGCATTCTTATTAACAATAACACTATCGACCCTTCCTCTTTTTGCAAAATAGAGGACATCATAAGTTCCTGTCACTCCCAATTCTCCCTTCAGGTAGAGGCTCTTTGTCCTGTTCCAGAGTTCTCTCTCTGTCCTCCTCTCTTCTTCCCAAAGGAGTCTGAAGATCTCTTCATTCACAGATTTCTCATCTTTCTTCAGATCAAGAGCTTTTTCACCCACTACAAGTTTTTTCAGATCATCAGGCAGCACATCTCCTAATTCCCTTATCGTTTCTTTTGAGCCTACAATGACTATCCGGCGGAAGTCGATCCCTTTGGCCAGGTCCCGAATCTTTTCCACAATGTCTTTGACATACACTGAAAATTCTTTATCCCGTCTCCGTTCATACCTCTGTTGTGACCAGCCCCCGACTTTTACATGGTTCTTAATATTTCCTTTAATATCATCTTCTTTTATTGTCTTCTGACCTGCAACCATATAAATCTTAGTCTTCTCATTGGAAGCTGCAATTACAAGATAATTCTCATATTCATCTTCAAATTGAGCTAAAGGAAGAATATAGGGTGATGAATCTATCCGGATCAGATCTTCAACAGCCATTTTGAGAGCTATTCTTTCATAATAATCGAGTGCCCAACAACAAAAAATGGCATGGTTTCCCTTTTTTACAGGATTTTTTTCAATATCATCCATGATTATCCTGTAATTTTCAGAGAAGTATTCAAAATCGTCTGTCCCCTTTTTTAAAACTTTCTTTTTTATGTTCAGTGCTTTCTCTACATCTTCTCTCGTACTTTTTTCAGATATGTATATTGTAAGGAATGCCCGTTCTGCAGATGAGACCGAAGATAGTTTTCTCAGATCAACTTTTTTCATATTTTCTCCTTAGTATTAAATGGTTGAAAAATAGAGGGAATTCCCCGGCATTTTGTTCCAGGGAAGAATTCTCATTTTCCTGTTTTATCATACAGCTCCAGAGTTTGTTTTGCAGCTTTCTCCCAGCTGAATTTTTTTCCGGTTTCTATTCCCTCTCTCTTTTTTTTATCACGGAGTTTGTTATCAGAAGAAATCAGGATCAATGCTTTTGTGAGGCTTTCAGGATCATCCTTGTCAAAATAGACAGGGTATTCTTTGAAAATTTCCCTTAACACCTCAATGTCAGATACGATAGATGGAATTCCTGAAAATGCAGCTTCAAGTACAGGTAACCCGAATCCCTCATAATGGGAGGGGAATACCAGAGAATCAGCATGAACATAAAGATATTTTAGTTCTTCCCTCGGAATATAGCCTGTTATAGTAATATTCTCTTCCAGTTTCAATACCGATATAAGCCTCCTGATCTCTGAGGCTTGTGACCCCTCTTTCCCTGCCAGGATAAGTTTAATCCCCTTCAGTTCCTTTAAAACAAGTGCGAATCCCCTTATAAGTACCGCCAGGTTTTTCCTTGGCTCAATGGTCCCGGTAAAGAGAAAGTATTTTTTCGGGACTTCAAATGATGGTTTTTTTTCTGTCACTTCATTGATATCCGATCCGTGGTAAATTACAGATGTTTTTTCATAAGCGTTTTTTCCAAAAATTTCCTTTATCCTTGATCTTGTAAATTCAGAAACTGCAATGATCGCATCAGCTTTCTTTATAGATCTGCCGATCCTTTTTGAAAAGTATCTTGTAGCATCAGGCATTGCCAGATCCGGGGAGTCCATAAAAGAGAGGTCGTGAACTGTAATTATTTTTTTCTTTCCCCCGGGAATGTAGAGAGGATTCGGTGAATGGGTCATATCAAGCCGATCCCCGAAGAATATTCCCATTGGAGGAAGAGAGAGCCTGAACCAGAGAAAATTGAGGAGAGATACAGGTATCCGGAAGTTTTTGAATTTCCGGTTTTTAAAATCCGGGAGTAATTCCTCCGGGAATCTCTCTTTAAATGAAGATGAGAATAAATAAAAAATATCATCTCTGTTTATTTTTGACATTGCATGAAGGAGATTTTTAAAATATACTCCTACACCGGTCTCTCCTGAAAGGAACGGCCTTATGTCATAACCAATTTTCATTGGTAAAAATATATCAGATTATGAGCCAATTGTATAATTACCTAATTATGCAATTGCCTAAATAGTTTAAGATAAAAGTTGTAACATTTTCAAAAGATGTCATATTATGAGATGGTAGCTTCGACAGGTTCAGTCACTGATGAGGGACGGTCTTTTAATTTTTTAATTTTTTGCGATCTTCTTTTCTTCTATTCAGTTGAAAATAAAGTGTTTATTCTTTAATCACACGATTCATGGTTCAGACGTTTTTATCTTGTAATTGTTAAAAAGTTATGACGTACTCCATATCACATGACAAATCAATACTTCAAAAGACCGACCCTGTAACAGCTATAGATTCAAAAAATTAAAAAATTAAAAGACCGTCCCCAAATTTCTTATGCGAAGAGAAAGTAGCCTGGGATGGATGGAAGTGAGGGACATTATTACATAAGTGCGTGATCTACTGCTGCTCTGGCATGGATCGTGGTCGTGTCAAAAAGGGGGATATCGGTATCGTCACTCTTTACCAGAAGAGGAATCTCAGTGCAGCCGAGGATTATCCCTTCAGCTCCCTTTTCTGATAATTTTTTTATGATCTCCAGATACTTATTTCTTGAGGAGTTGCTAACAACTCCTATTGATAATTCCTCCATTATTACATTGTGAATGGTTATTCTGTCAACTTCATTCGGGATCACAGAACTTATCCCGTGTTTTTTTAAGAGGCGGCCTTTGTAAAAATCTTCTTCCATTGTAAATCTTGTTCCCAATAGGCCTATCGTTTTAAATCCTCTTTCCTTTATTTTCGCTGCGGTAGCATCAATTATGTTCAGGAGAGGGATGCTCAGGGAGTTTTGGATATGATCGGCAAACTTATGGATAGTGTTTGTGCAGATCACAAGAAAATCTGCACCACCGCTCTCTATCTGACGGGCGGTTTCTGTAAGCTCACTTTTCAGCTTTTCCCACTCTCCGGATTCCATCAGCGGCTCCATCTCCCCGAAATCTACCGATACCATCACACTTTTTGCCGAATGGTTCCCGCCCAGTTCTTTACGTACAAAAGTGTTTATAAGTTTGTAATATTCTGCTGAAGATTCCGATGTCATTCCTCCCAAAAGGCCAATAGTTCTCATTTTATCTCCTTTAAAATTATATTTTTTTCTGACTTTTCCATAATGATATTGTTGATATGAAAAAGACAACAATTGATACTGTCATCGGGAGTTGTTTTTGTTCGATCCAGAATCCTATTGAGAACAGGAATGAATAGACGGAAAATGTCCCGAGAAAAATTTTTAATAGTTTTTGTGCAAATTCCCCTTTCTCTTTGTCTGCTTTTTTAACAATGACCCCTCTTTTTGCCATCATGTTGATAAAACCATTCCAGCCCCATCCTCCAGGTTGTATTTTTTTGTAAAATTTCAGAAGAGCTTCATGATCGGACGGCTTCGTAAGAAATGTAGCTGTTATCCAGATAATAGTCGTAATTATTACTGCGGAGAGGAGTTTGACCCAGTTCGCCGGTTCAGCAAAACCTATTGCAGAGTGAATAAATTCAAAATATATTGCTATACTGAGGGCCGAGATCATTGCAGATAGTTCACTTATCGCATTTATTCTCCACCAGAACCATCTGAGCATGAAGAGAAGGCCTGTTCCGGCACCGATCTGTAAAAGGATATTAAATGCCTGAAGAGCATTTTCAAGAAAGAGTGCCATAAAACTTGCAGCTACCATCAATATTGCAGTAGATATTCTCCCGATCCGAACGAGTTCCCTGTCACCAGCATCTTTTTTGATGAATCTTTTGTAGAAATCATTAACTATGTATGATGAGCCCCAATTGAGATGAGTGGAGATTGTAGACATGTATGCAGCAATCAGGGAAGCAAGGACTAATCCCATTATTCCCGGAGGGAGGAATGTGATCATAGCAGGGTAGGCGATATCATTTCTTATAAGTTCCGGATCAAGATGGGGAAATGCTGATGATAATGAGGCCAGGTCGGGAAAGATCACCAATGATGCCAGAGCCGTGATTATCCAGGGCCATGGGCGAAGGGCGAAATTTGATATATTAAAAAGTAAAGTAGCATTTAATGCATTTTTCTCATCTTTTGCTGCAAACATTCTCTGAGCAATGTATCCACCACCGCCTGGTTCAAAGCCTGAATACCAGACCGCCCACCATTGAACCGCAATAGGGATCACGAACAGGGCGATCAGGGTTTCCGTATCCTTGAAATCCGGGAGGAGACTAAGCTTACCAACCACAAATTCACTATTAACAATCTTTTCCATACCTCCTGCTTTCTTAACAGAATGGAACATAAGATAGATGGAACCTGACATTGCTAGAAAGAATTGAAAAAAATCTGTGATCAGCACTCCTCTCAATCCCCCGAGTGAACTATAGATCACGATGATGATCCCTGTAAACATCACTGTCTCAATGGGCCTGAGGCCCAGCAGGATATTGCCGATCTTAATTGCAGCAAGGGTCACTGCTGCCATTACAATAATGTTAAATAAAACCCCAAGATAGATAGACCTGAATCCTCTGAGAAATGCAGCGCTCTTACCACTATATCTGAGTTCGTAGAATTCGATATCGGTCAGAACGCCTGACCTTTTCCATAATTTTGCATAAACATAAACGGTGAACATCCCGGTAAGGAGAAATGCAAACCATACCCAATTACCTGAGACTCCGTGTTCCCTTACAATATCTGTAACAAGATTGGGTGTATCTGTTGAGAATGTTGTCGCAACCATCGATATACCCAGAAGCCACCACGGCATGTTCTTGCCGCCTGCAAAATATTCATCAGGATTTTTCCCTGCTCTTTTCATTGAAAGGATACCTATAAAAAGTGAGATAAGAAGTACAAATATAATAATTACCCAGTCCAGGTTTGAAATGAACAAACGGAACCTCCTTAAGACAACATTATTGTTGTTACTATTAGCAGAAATAGCTTTAATATTCAAGTTTGTAGATTATGCTAATGCTAAATCCCTATTCGTTAAAAATAAATAATAATTTTATTATCTGAAAATATTAGTTTTTTTTGTCTGAACAACAAATTTTCTTTCCTTTAATTTTTTACTCCTATATAATGAAAATTAATAAATGCAGACATCAAAAGAATCGCTAAAGGAGTAAACAATGAGTATTAAATTTGTATTTAAGAGTTCTATCCTTACTTTTCTGATAATTATCTTATTTCTCAGTATTCCGGGAGATATCCTATCGAAAGAAGATGCGGGTGGAGGTGAAAAATTGAAGAAAAAAATAGAACACCCTGTTGCAAAGAGGATAAAAAAAGAACTTGTAAAGTTCGGTGATACCAGAATTGATAATTATTTCTGGCTCAGAGAAAGGGAAGATCCGGAAGTTATCAATTATCTTAATGCTGAAAATAAATATCTGAAGGATTCAATGAAACATACTGAGGTTCTTCAGAATAAGCTGTACAAAGAGATTACCGGTAGAATTGTGAAAGATGATTCGACCGTTCCTTATAAGAAGAATGGATATTACTACTATGTCAGATATGAAAAAGGGAAGGAATATCCTATCCATTGCCGAAAGAAAGGGACGCTTGATATGAAAGAAGAGATACTTCTTGATGTAAATAAAATGGCAGAAGGATATAAATATTTTAATGTCAGAGGCCTTTCAATAAGTATAGATAATAAACTCCTTGCATATGGTGTTGATAAAGTAAGCAGAAGGAAATATACGATCCATTTTAAAGATCTTGTTTCCGGTAAGATGCTCAAGAATGAGATCAAAAACACAACCGGATCTGCAATATGGGCAAATGACAACAAAACTATTTTCTATACAAAGAAAGATAAAACTCTCAGATCATTCAAGATATTTAAACACATACTGAGTGGTGATCCGGGTAAAGATAAATTGATATTCCATGAAACGGACCCAACTTTTTCAGTTTTTGCTTTTAAGACAAAATCAGAAAGGTTTATTATGATAGGGTCGGGAAGCACTCTCACTTCTGAATACCGCTTTATAAAAGCTGATTCTCCTGATGATAAGTTTAAAATAATTCATCCTAGAGAGAGAGGAATAGAGTACGATGTTGATCATCTCGGTGAAAAATTTTATATAAAGACCAATTATATGGCAAAAAATTTCAGATTGGTTTCCACTCCGATAAATAAAACTGAAAAAGAGAACTGGCAGGAGATCATTCCGAACAGAGATGATATTTTCCTCTCGGACTTTGATCTTTTTAAAGATTACCTCGTGGTTAATGAGAGGAAGTACGGGCTTAACAGGTTCAGGATCATAAAATGGATTGATAAAAGTGAATATTTTATGGAATTCGGAGAAGAGGCATATTCTGCCTACCTCGGGAGGAACTATGAATTTGATACTGTGATATTGAGGTATAAATATTCTTCGATGACCACTCCTGATTCAGAATTTGATTTTGATATGGTAACCAGGGAGAGGAAACTTCTTAAACAGGAGAAGATCCTGGGGGGATTTGATCCTGCAAATTACAAAACAAAAAGATATTTTGCTACTGCCAGGGACGATATGAAAATCCCAATTTCACTTGTTTTTAGAAAAGATAAGTTCAACAAAGGGAAAAACCCTCTTTATGTATATGCATATGGTTCATATGGAGCAAGTATGAGTGCAGGCTTCCGTTCATATAGATTGAGTCTTCTTGACCGTGGATTTGTTTATGCCGTAGCTCATGTAAGGGGCGGACAGGAGATGGGGCGTCACTGGTATGAGGACGGGAAACTTCTGAAGAAAAAGAATACATTTACAGATTTTATCGATTGTACTCAATTCCTGATCGATGAGAAATATGGGGATCCTTCAAAGGTTTTTGCTATGGGAGGAAGTGCAGGAGGGCTTCTCATGGGAGCAATTGCAAATATGAGGCCGGATCTGTTCAAAGGCATTATTGCACATGTCCCATGGGTTGATGTTGTTACAACAATGCTTGATGACACAATACCTTTGACTACTTCAGAATATGATGAATGGGGGAATCCTAATGAAAAGAAATATTATGATTATATGCTCTCCTATTCACCATATGATCATGTAGAGCGTAAGGATTATTCAGCAATGCTTGTAACCACCGGGCTTCATGATTCCCAGGTACAGTATTGGGAACCGGCAAAATGGGTGGCAAAACTGAGGTACAAAAAAACAGATAAGAATCCTCTTTACCTTAATATTAATATGGATGCAGGGCATGGCGGAGCTTCCGGAAGATTCAGACGATATAAAGAGACAGCTCTTGAATATGCATTCATATTTGATCTTCTTGGAATGGATAAATAATAAGATTATCTTTTCTGACGGGCAAGGGAAGCGAATATTCCTAAAAAGCAGAGAAAGGCAAAGATAGAAAAAGATATTTTTACAGATTTTAAAAGGCTTGCTACATTTTCTGGTCCGATCTTTGCCTGGCCGATAAAAAGAGCGAACAGCATCATTACTATACCCATACTGAGCATCTGTCCGACGAGTCTCATGGTTCCGAGGGTACCCGATGCGATACCAAGATCTCTTTTCTGAACTGAGCTCATTATTGCATTTGAGTTCGGCGATGAGAAGAGAGCAAAACCGGTTCCCAGCATAATAAGTACTCCTATTATAAACAGGACAGATGTATCCTTTGAAATGAAACTGAGAATAAAGAGACCGAATGTTGAGATCGCCATCCCGATCGATGCTACCTTCCCAGGATCGATCCTGTCTGAAAGTCTGCCTGCAGGTGGAGAAAATAAGGCCATGATTATCGGTTGGACAACGAGTATGAATCCTGCTTCTTTCGGACTGAATCCTTTTGCATATTGCAGATAGAAACTTAAAAGAAAAGCAACAGCAAATGTGGCGCAATAATTTATAAGTGCTGCAAGATTAGAATATCTGAAGATCATATTCTGCCTGAACAGGCGAAGATTAAGGAGTGGGAAATCAGATCTTAATTCCCAGTAAATAAAGGTTATTAAAAATAATAATCCAGAGAGAAAAATAGCCAGCCCTGTTTTGCTGTTCAGTTTAGGGAAACCATACATTATAAGAACCAGTGCGAGCCCGTATAGAATAGAACCGGTGAAGTCAAATTTTTCCCCTTCTGCTTCTTTCCATTCACCTTTCAATTTTCTGATGACAATATAAGTTGTAATAAAACCGAGAATTGTAACCAGATAAAAAATACTCCTCCAACCGAAGTACTCCGTCAGGATTCCGCCTGCGGACGGGCCCAGCGACAATCCGATATAAACTGCCATAACTGCCAGGCCGAAGGCTTTTCCCCGTTCATTCGCAGGGAATACTGATGTCAATATTGCCATACCTGTTCCGAATATCATACCGCTTCCGGCAGCCTGGAAAATTCTGAATATTATGAGTTGTTGAACTGAACCTGCAGTTCCACAGAGGAATGAGAATATGGTAAAGATAATAATCCCGAGAATAAAAACTTTTTTTCTCCCCTTGATATCTGCCACTCTGCCGAACGGGACAAGGAAAACTGCCGAGGCCAGGAGATAAGATGTTGCAATCCAACTTAACAGGATCGCATTCGCCTGATAGTCGGAACCGATAGCAGGAAGAGCTATATTTATTGATGAGCCCATGAAGGGTGTAAGAAATGATGCCAGCGAAGCAGCGATCAGGGCATTTTTTTTCTGTTCTTTGTTATTTATTTCCATATATGATCTTTCTCTAAAGTATTGTTAAAAATATCAACATTAAAAATCCATTATACAATAAAATTGAATTAATTATAGAGTAAGGTTTTTCATGTGATAAATGGGCGATATAACTCTTATGGTTTTTGACATTAGAATCTATTTTTCATAATATTTCTTCTTATATCAAAAAGTTGTAAAGGAGATTAAAAATGTATAAAAAGTTTTTTCAATCAATTCTCTTTATGTTGATACTGTTTGTTTTTACTTCTGATATGTTCCCATGTACCTCTATCCTTGTAACGAAAGGTGCATCGGAAAAAGGAGCTCCGATGATCAGTTATTCGTGTGATGGGGAATTCCACCCCCATTTAAGAATTACTCCTGCAGCAAAATATAAACCCGGAGAAATGGTGGAAATAAGAGGATGGAGGGGCGCATTGGGAAAAATACCTCAGGTTCCTGAGACCTATAAGGTGATTGGCTTAATGAATGAGTTTCAGCTTGCAATAGGGGAAACAACCTTTGGCGGGAGAAAAGAGCTTATTAGCAATAAAGGAATATTTCATTATTATCCTCTTATGAGGATTGCATTACAGAGGGCAAAAACTGCCAGAGAAGCAATAATAGTAATGACATCATTGGTTGAGAAACATGGATACAGAAGTGAAGGAGAATCAATATCTATAGCTGATAAACATGAAGCCTGGCTATTGGAAATTGTTGGACCCGGGAAAGATGGTATAGGAGCAGTCTGGGTGGCAATAAAGATCCCGGACGGGATGGTAAGTGCAACAGCTAATATGTCAAGGATCCATGAGTTCCCGTTAAATGATCCTGGAAATGTTTTATATTCTGAAAATGTTATCTCATTTGCAGTAAAGCATGGGTATTATGATCCTGAGAAGGATGGAAATTTCAGTTTTTCAAAAGCCTATAATCCTCCCACTGAAGAACAGATCAGGTATTCTTCCCGAAGGATTTGGAGCATATTCAGAAGGATCTCACCCTCAATGAATATTTCCTCGAAATACAGTAATGGTAATACCAATCTTAAACCTTACGAACTTTATATAAAACCGGATAGTAAACTCAATGTAAGAGATGTGATCGCATTACATAGAGATCATTATGAAAATACAAAATTTGATATGACGAAAGATCTGGTATCCGGCCCTTTTGAAGCACCTGACAGGTGGAGGCCGATGAAATGGAAGTCCGGAGGGAAATTATATGCATGGGAAAGGCCTATTGCTACACAACAGGCCGGATTTGTATTTGTATCTGAATCCAGAGCATATGTCCCTGATGAGATCGGAGGTGTGGTCTGGTATGGTATGGACAACCCGTATACGAATGTTTTTGTTCCCATCTATACTTCCGTTACTGAACTTCCTCTTTCTTATACGATTGGTTCTCTGAAAAAATATACAAGAGACTCTGCATGGTGGACATTTAACTTTGTTGCAAATTATGCAAATCTCAGATACAGCTATATGATAAAAGATATTCGAAAAGTTCAGAAAGAGATAGAGGATCTTGAATTCGGGCTGCAACCGGCGATAGAACATACGGCAGAATATCTTCTAAAAACAGATAAGGAACTCGCAGGAAAATATCTCACAAAATATTGCGTTGAGAATGCGGAAATGATAGTTAGAAAGTGGCGGGATCTTGGTGATCTGCTTGTTACAAAATATAATGACGGATATATCCAGAACGAGAAGAACAGACCGCAGGAGATAGGTTACTCTGATGAATGGTTAAAAAAAGAAGCTAAAGAGAAAGGAAAGCAGCATAAACTGACCGAGACAAGGGATGGTGACAAAGAGCTATAATCTATGCTGTCTGAATCTTTCTAATTGGGGTATTTTCGGTTTATTGCATCAATAATACTTTTAGTGATATTTACAGATTTATTTATATAAATTGTTCCCGATCTCTGTACATCATAGATGGCCGTATACCCTTTTGCTCTTCCTATACTCTGGATTAAAGGATTTATTTTCTTAATTGTTAGAATATTCTCGGTTTTTTCTAAATATTAAAACAGTCTTTTTTATTGCCAATTCGATCGAAAAAAAATAAAGTATTTGCTTATAGAAGATTAAAGGTTTTTTGAATACTCCTGGAATTTATTAAGGATTGCCAGGATATGTCCATTATCTATCGCGAATGCCATTGTCCCTTCGATGAACCTGTCTGCATTCACAATTGTTGAAAGAAATTTGATCAGAGTTTCTATGTCAGCCTTTTCAAAGCTCTCTTTATTGTTTGAAAGTTCCCAGAAATCATCTGTCCATTTTGTCCAGTCAAACGGATAATCAAACTTTTTCTTATAAAAATCATCGACAAATTTTAATACTTCATCAGAGTAGAAGTAGTCAGTTACCCTTAACTCATAAAAATCATTGCTAGGGTCATTGAAAAACGGGAAATACGAAGACAATACTTCAAAAGCATCTTTATCAGGAATCTCATATATTTCTTCTGTCATGATTAGTATTCTTCCTTATATTTATATAATAAATTAATTATTATTAAATTTCAAATATGTAAAACAAATATTAGATCGAAATTATTGATCAAAGTATCTTCCAATTATTACCAGATAATTTCATGCTAAATTTTCCAGAGAATCAGATTATCATGTTTATGCAACCCTGGAGTGGTAAGTTCAGTCTATACTATTATTAAAGAGGAGGACTATTATGCGAGTATTTAGAAAAGTATTAATAATTGTTTTCATTATTTCTTTTTCAATTTCGGGAATTGCTACAGACGTAAAACTACCGGAAACATCAGCAGGAAAGATGCTCTCTCTCTTTCTGGGGTCTCTTGAAAATGGCAATGTGGAAAGTTTTGTCATTGATCATATATCTGTTGGATTATTTGATAAGATCCCGAAAGAGAGGCAAATTCGTTTTTTAAAAATGATTGAAAGTCATCATGGAACTTTTTCGATCTTTAAAATCTCCCTTTCCACTGAGCACGAGATCAAGGTGATAGGCATCGGAATAAAGTCGAAGGCCTGGAGACGAATCGAGATCAGAACTGATAAAAATCAGCCTGGCAGGATTATCAGAATGGATATTAATATGGCCTCTCCTCCTGAAAATTATTTTAATTCATCGAAGAAAACAAAGATTGAAAGACCTGATAATGATGGTTCGATAATAAAAGGTGAAATTGCTCAGAAAATAGACAGATTCATGACCAGGATTGAGTCAATCGGGTTTTCCGGTGCACTTGGCATTGTTAAAGCGGGTGAGGTTATCCTTGCAAAGGGATATGGATATGCTGATCGGGAGAAAAAGAAAGTTTTTAACAGAGATACTGTTTTTACGATTGGATCTATCACTAAACAATTTACCGGTGCCGCATTGGTGAAATTGGAATCGATCGGGAAGATATCATTTTCAGATACTCTTTCAAAATTTTTCAAAGAAGTACCTGATGACAAGAAGAATATTACTGTTCACCAACTCCTGACACATACCGGGGGTTTCCCCGGAGCAATAGGCAGTGATTATGAAATAATTTCCAGAGAGGACTTTATTCGGAAAGCATTAAAAAGCAAACTGAATTATAAACCGGGAGAGAGGTATAGTTACTCAAATGTTGGTTTCAGCATTGCAGGGATAATACTGGAAAAGCTCACTGGTAACAATTTTGAAACTTTTCTGAATAAAAACATTTTGGTTACTGCAGGGTTGGCGAAAACAGGATATGTTCTGCCGGATTGGCAAATGGATGATCTTGTTGTGGGGTATAACGGAAAAAGAAGATGGGGAACTCCAATGGAAAAACTGTGGGGCAAAGGAGGGCCCGGCTGGCATTTAAAATGTAATGGAGGGATACTCACAACTATTGATGATATGTTGAAATGGGGGATGGCAATTCTTGGGGATGATGTTTTTTCAAAATCAGAAAAGAAAAAATATCTTACTCCATATGTGCCGGAGGGCCCGGAAGGTGACAGCTATTATGCTTATGGTTGGGTAAGGACGAAATCCAGCCGAGGAACAGATGTTATTACCCACAATGGTGGAAATCCATATATTCAGAATGACATGTATATTTATCCTGAAGAAAAGATCATTGTTTATATCACATCTAATAATGGTCAGTTCTCAGCTATCGATCAGAGTGGTAATATCTTGAGATTGCTGTTTAATATCAGATAAATTTTTTACGAGGATTTTATTAAAAGACTGATTTAGCGATCTTTGCGATGTTGTCCGATTTCCCCATTGTATAGTAATGTATGACCGGTACATCCGCAGCTTTTAGTTCTTTTGATTGTTCAATGGCCCATTCAACACCTACTTCACGGACAGATTTGTTATCTTTGCATTTTCTGATCTCTGAAGACAGATCGGCAGGGAGGTCAATATGAAAAACTTTGGGAAGGATATTGATATGTCTCATTAATGAAACAGGTTTTAATCCCGGGATTATCGGGATAGTGATCCCTGCTTTCCTTGATGCTTTTACAAAATCGAAATATTTTTTATTGTCAAAGAACATCTGTGTAACAATATATTCTGCACCGGCTTCTACCTTTTTTTTCAGGTAAAAAAGATCACATTCCATATTCGGTGCTTCATCATGTTTTTCAGGATATCCGGCTACACCAATTGAAAATTTTGTTGGGATGGTATTCACGAGCTTTTCATCCAGATATTTGCCATTGTTCATATCAACAACCTGACTGATCAATTCTGTTGTATGCTCATGGCCTCCTGGTTTAGGCTTGAAAGTCCCGGTATCTTTTTCAATGTCTCCTCTTACAAGTAGTATATTCTCGACTCCAAGGAAATCGAGATCAATAAGGGCATTTTCAGTCTCTTCTTTTGTAAATCCTCCGCAGATTATGTGGGGGACAACTTCCATTTTATATTTAGTCTGGATCGCAGCTGTAATTCCGACCGTACCAGGCCTTTTTCTCACGACAAACGGCTCCAGCAATCCGTCACTTCTTTTCTTATAAACAAGTTCCTCTCTGTGGTAGGTTACATTCACATATGGAGGTTTGAATTCCGTAAGCTGGTTGATAATATTAAATATAGATTCGATACTCGTCCCTTTCAGAGGGGGCAGTAGTTCGAAAGTAAAAAGTGTATGTTTCCTATTTTTTAAATATTCCGTAATTTTCATAGTTCCAATGGATCCTTATGATCGTGAATTTTGATCGTCGGAATGAATTTAAGGTTATACTCTATTCTTTCAGATAATTCAAATTTGATGCGAGGAATCTTTCACTTTCATTGATGCTGCTTTCCCTTCTTTTTGAATAGTCGATAATCTGATCTTTGGACATTCTGCCTACACTGAAATACTTTGATTCAATATTAGAGAAATAAAGTCCGCTTACTGATGCTGCAGGGTCCATCACAAAACTATCTGTAAGTTTAATAAGGGTGTTTTTCTCTGCATCAAGTAGTTTGAAAATGGTTTTTTTCTCTCTGTGGTCCGGGCAGGAGGGATAGCCGGAAGCCGGTCGTATCCCCTGATACTTTGAGCGGAAGAGATCTTCTAAACCAATGTTTTCATTCTTTGAATATCCCCAAATTTCTTTCCTTACTTTGAGATGCATCAGTTCTGTAAATGCCTCTGCCAGTCGATCAGCCAGAATTTTAAGCATTATTGCACTATATGAATCATTATCCTTTTCAAATCGTTTTATGTGTTTATCGATCCCAAGTCCTGCAGTAAGGGCGAAGGCTCCGATATAATCCCGGCTTCTCCCTCCATTTCCGGGAAGGATGAAGTCTGAAAGGCAATAATTGGGTGATCCGTTTTTATTAACCTGCTGGCTTCTCAGATGATATAATCTTTCAATTTCTTTCCCGCTGTTATCATAGATAATGATATCATCCCCATCAGAGTCAGCCTGGAATATTCTACAGACACCATTTGCAATAACCCATTTCTCTTTTAAAATCAGTGCCAACATTGCTTTTGCATCTGAAAAAAGTTTCCCGGCCTCTTCTCCTTTCACAGGATCACTCAGAATATCAGGATATTTCCCCTTAATATCCCATTGAATGAAAAAGAATGTCCAGTCAATGAACTTTGATATTTCTTCAAGAGAGTATTCCCTGAATATCTGAAGATCACTCAGAATCGGTTTGTATTGGTTATATGTCTCCCTCTCAATCATGAACCTGTTTTTCCGTGCATCTGCCAGACTGTGATATTGAGATGCTTTTCTCAGATTTTCATAATTGTTTCTGATCTTTAAATATTCAGTCTTCACATCCTTTGAATATTTCCCCGATTTTTCAGGAGAGATCAAATTTGATACTACACCTATTGCTTTAGATGCATCTTTCACATATACAACGGGTTTTGAATATTGTGGATCTATTCTGACAGCTGTGTGAATTTTTGAAGTCGGGGCCCCTCCCAGGATTATCGGGATGTTGATCCCTGCTCTCTCAGCTTCAGAAGCAATATTGGCCATCTCCTCCAGTGAGGGTGTTATAAGTCCGGAGAGGCCAATGATCTGAACTTCTTTTTCGATAGCTGTGCGGAGAATTTTTTCTGCAGGTACCATGACTCCGAGATCTATCACCTCATAATTATTGCAGGATAATATCACTCCGACAATATTTTTACCTATGTCGTGAACATCACCTTTAACAGTTGCAAGGAGGATCTTTCCCGCATTTGTACTTTCCCCGGGTGAGCGTTCCTTTTCAATATGAGGGAGAAGAAGTGCAACTGATTTTTTCATTACCCTTGCACTTTTAACAACTTGAGGGAGGAACATCTTGCCTGATTCGAAAAGGTCACCAACAATGTCCATCCCTTCCATTAACGGGCCTTCTATTACATTTAAAGCAAAATCAGATTGTATTCTCGTTTCTTCAGTATCTGTCTCAATGAATTCGGTAATACCATTTATCAGTGAATGGATCAATCTCTCATTTGCAGGTTTGTTTCTCCATTCCAAAGTTCTTTTTTTTGTCTTTCCGGTGGGTCCGGCCTTCTCTGCATATTTTATCAGTTTATCTGTTGCATCATCTGTTCGATTAAGGACCACATCCTCTGTAAGTTGAAGCAGGTCTTTCGGAATTGATTCATAAACTTCAAGTAGTGCAGGATTAACAATCCCCATATCCATTCCGGCTTTAATTGCATGGAACAGGAATACTGAATGCATTGCTTCTCTTATTGTCGAGTTTCCGCGAAATGAGAATGAAAGGTTGCTTACCCCTCCACTCACTTTTACAGGGCCGAGATTTTCTTTAATCCATTTTGTGGCATTTATAAAATTAACAGCATAGTTGTTGTGCTCTTCAATTCCGGTTGCAATAGCGAGAATATTCGGATCGAAAATAATGTTCTCAGGAGGAAATCCTATTTTTTTTGTCAGTAGTTCATATGACCGTTCTGCAATTTCAATTTTTCTTTCAAATGTATCCGCCTGTCCTTTCTCATCAAATAGCATAATTATCAATGCAGCTCCGTACCGTTTTATCAGCCCGGCCTGCTTTAAAAATTGATCTTCACCATCTTTTAATGAAATGGAGTTTACGATCGACTTCCCCTGGACTACCTTCAACCCCGCCTCGATCACACTCCATTTTGATGAGTCGATCATAATCGGAAGCTTTGTTATGTCCGGTTCCGAAGCAATATAGTTCAGAAAGAGTTTCATCGCTTCTTCGGCATTTAACATTGCATCGTCCATACAGACATCAATTATTTGAGCACCACCCTCAACCTGGTGACGTGCAACCGAGAGTGCCTCTTCATATTTCTCCTCTTTTATGAGTCTGGCAAACTTTTTTGAACCTGCAACATTTGTCCTTTCTCCAATATTAACAAAATTCCTGCCGGGCCTCATCTCCACAGTCTCTAATCCTGATAAAGCAGTAAATTTTGCAAGTTCCGGGATTTTTCTTGGAGGTTTGTTTTTTATGATCCTCGAGATCTTTTTTATATGGTCAGAAGTAGTACCGCAACAACCTCCTATGATATTTACATATCCGGATCCGGTTATATCCTCGATCAATTGTCCGAATTCATCAGCTGTCTGTTCATATTCACCAAAAGGGTTGGGGAGGCCTGCATTAGGATGCATGCTTACAGAATATTTTGATATCCCTGATAACTCTTTTATATATGGCCTTAATTGTTCTGCTCCCATTGCACAATTCAGTCCTATACTGAGAAGGTCGATATGAGAAACAGAATGATAGAAGGCTTTAAGAGTTTGTCCGGACAAGGTCCTGCCGCTGGAATCGGTGATTGTCCCGGATACCATTACCGGAATGTCCTTTCCTGTTCTCTCTTTTAATTCTTCAATAGCAAATAATGCAGCTTTTGCATTCAGGGTATCAAATACGGTTTCAACCAGAAGAATATCTGCTCCTCCATCTATAAGGCCTTGAGCCTGTTCAAAATAAGCTTCTCTTAAATCATCGAATGTTATATCCCTGTAACCGGGTTGGTTAACATCCGGTGACATTGAAGCTGTCTTATTTGTAGGGCCCATTGAACCGGCTACGAAACGTGGATTTTCAGGATTTTTTCCGGAGAACTCATCACAAGCCTTCCTTGCCAGTATTGCTGAGGTTTTGTTTATTTCATAAACATGATCTTGCATTCCGTAATCGGACATGGAAATTCCATTACTGTTAAATGTGTTTGTTTCAATAATATCGGAACCGGCTTCCAGATAGTCTTTGTGAATTGAGGAGATGATATCAGGTCTTGTGAGAGATAGGATATCATTATTACCCTTCTGGGGAATTGTTGTGGTTTTAAATCTCTCTCCTCTGAAGTCTTCTTCATTGAGATGAAAATTCTGTATCATTGTCCCCATGGCCCCGTCAAGGACCATGACCCTTTTTTTAAGGATATCCTCAATAATTTTTCTACTTTTCATTAAAATTCCAGCCCCTCTATAATTCTGAATAGTATTGGACAAAAAGGGGTCTTTGTCAATAGATATCATGTTGATTTCCTTAAACAATTCCGGGATTGAAACGTATAAAATGTTCCAGGAGGAGTTATGAAATTCAATATTAAAAAAAGTCTTCTTTTTCCTATCACAATATTTTTTCTTTTCGGTACTCTATCTACTGCATTGCATAGTAACCCCGAACTACAAAAAAAAGAGATCGATAAATATCTTTCAGGTATTTATAAACGGGATATGCCCGGAGCAGCAGTACTTGCAGTGAAGAACGGTAAGGTCATTATTCGAAAGGGCTATGGTATGGCCGATATGGAATTGAATGTTCCGGTAAGGCCGGAAATGGTGTTTCGGATCGGATCCATCACAAAACAATTCACCTCGGTAGGAATAATGATGCTTGTAGAGGAAGGAAAGATTAAACTTGAAGATCTGATTACGGTTTATCTGCCTGAATACCCTCTGAAAGGGAAGAAGGTCACTGTCAGGCATCTTCTTAACCATACCTCCGGTATAAAGAGTTATACGTCGATGCCTGAGTTTGGAAAGATGATGAGAACGGATACGGAAGTTGAAAAAATAATTGATGTATTCAAGGATCAACCTTTTGACTTTGAGCCGGGAGAAAAATATTTATACAACAATTCCGGATATATTCTTCTCGGAGCGATAATAGAAAAGGTGAGTGGCCTGAAATATGCTGATTTTGTAAAGAAAATGATATTTGATAAAGCAGGAATGAAGAACTCATTTTACGGGGAAGCAGCAGCGATAATAAAAAACAGAGCTAAGGGCTACGGAAGAAATGAAAAAGGAATTGTTAATTCCTCGTATCTAAGCATGACATTACCCTATGCCGCCGGTTCTCTTTTATCTACTGTTGACGATCTCTACAAGTGGAACAGATCACTGAATGCCGGGAAACTGATCTCAAAAGAGTCACTTAAAATGGTTTACAAAAAAACGAAACTGAATAATGGTAAAGATATTAGTTATGCCTTCGGATTTATTAATGTTGATTTTCACGGATATACACAAATTCATCATGGTGGTGGTATCAACGGATTCATAACTCATGAGGTCTATATTCCAGAGGCGGAAATATTTGTTACTGTTCTTACCAACTCGACAGGAAACAAGATCTCTCCGCAATTTGTATCACAATGGATCACAGCCCTGCTTCTCGGGAAACCATATTCGGAAGAATCCGGCAGGATACTCACTGAAAAGGAACTTGATGAATATGTCGGAGTTTATGAGATCAGTAAAGATGATGAAAGGGCTGTTACACGTGAAGGAAATAAATTGTTTACTCAAAGATCAGGCAGTATAAAACAGGAAGCTTTTAACAGATCTAACGATACATTTTTCTATAAAAAATCGTTCACCTGGTTTACATTCGAGAGAGATAAGAGAGACGGCAAAGTGATTGCCATGACGATGCATTCTTTGAGTGGAAAAGATTTTGCAAAAAAGATTGCGAAGAAGATAAAAATAAAGAAGGCTGTTAATATTGATAAATCTATTTATAAAAAATTGACCGGAAGATATCAGATGGAGGGATTTCTTATTGCTGTCTCAATCGATTCAGGGAAGCTGATGATCCAGGCTACAGGCCAGAATGCTGCTCAAATTTTTCCCCTTTCCAAATTAAGATATTTTTTAAAAGTAGTTGATGCAGAGATAGAGTTCACAAAAGATGAATCAGGGAATATAATCGGATTAACACTCTATCAGGGCAAGGTAAAGATGAAGGGGAAAAGGCTGTAATCCTGATTTTGGATCCTAAATAAATTCTTTATCAAACCATTTTCTCTTCATTTTCCTTGAGAAAAGGTAAATAAGAAGAAAGTTGATAAGAAAAAAAGCTGCTATCCACAATGATATTTCACCAATTGGAATTATCCTCCCGGTGAATTTCGCAAAAAAGTAAAGGTAAAGGGGTCTTATCATAAAAATGAGGGACAGGACTATGTAAACCAGGCTCCAGAGCATGAATGATATTCCCTCTCTGCTGGTTATTAAATGCTGGGGTGAGAGCTGCTTTGATCCTTTCAGCTGAAGGCTGAAATGGAATGCCATAAGGGTGATCAGAGTAACTACCGGGGTCAGGTATAAAATTCCTGATACTCTTGTGATCTCATCAAGTTTAAGGATTATTTCACCTGCAAAGAATAACCCGAAAGAGATAATGAACATAGGTATGAGATAAAAGACCAACTTAAACTTAAGTATCTTCATTTTATCAAAAGGTGAGGCGAAAATGTGAGAAATGCCCGGATTTTCCATCGGCATTGATGTAAAAGTAAATCTGGAATTAAGACCGGTTACGATAAATGCTGCCATTCCGATATTCATGTATCCGATAATGTTTTTTATCTGTCCGGAAGGGAGAGGGATCACTTTCATGTTCATAACAAACACAACAATAATAGCTCCGATCACCAGCAATTGGGACCATTGTTCAGGTGTCCTGAGAAATGATTTCATCTCCTTTTTGAATAGGATCCCGTAATCACCTTTAATAAAACCTCTCTCCCATTTAGAATGTTTACCTCCGAAAGATCCTCTGTTTATTTTGTCGAATAGTTGAAAATAGAATTTCTTCTGCAATAGCCATAGGAAAAAATAAAGGATCGTCGCAAAAATAACGGTAGTGAAAAAGAAACCGAAAAATTCTGAATGGCTGTTTTCCGAAAGTGACACAAGTGATTTTGAAAGCCATTCGAATGGGAAGTATTTAAAGAAAGGAGTTGATAATCCTTTAATATACTCAAAAACATTATCAATTATATCAGGATTTCCGAATTTTTCGGGCTGCAGGAGTCTCAGAAAGATCACAACGATGGAGATAATAATGATTGACACTACAGAAAGGGCCGGCTGTAGTTTTTTGATCGAAATAAAACCGGGGATAATGAAGCCGAGCATTATTCCGGTAATAACTCCGGAGAGAATAAATATCACAAAGTGGATCATGGCAAGAATATAGTTCTGATATCCGGCTGAAAAATAATAAAGGTATGCACTGATCACAGGAGAAGCAAAGAATATTACCATTATTGAACTGTTCAGAGTGACTTCAAAACTTTTCCAGAGAAATATTCTGCCTGATCTCATTGGAGAAGAGAATAACAGATTAAGATCTTTTGAAAGAAAAAATATATTCAATGTTGATATCAATGATGAAAGGATCAGCATTGTATACATCGTAAGAAATACCATTGTCATGAGTTTCTCTGCCAGGAAATATTTTAATTGAAGTGGAAAATCGTCCTGAAAATAGATGTAACCAAAAAGTTTTACAGATATGAAAGAGAGGAATGCAAAGATCATAATGCCGAAAAGTGTGAATAGAATATATTTCCTTCCCGGGGAATTCCTTATTGTGTTGAAGATACTTCTAAGCTTAACTTTTAGCAGTGCCTTCATGTGCAATCACCTGTTCAAAATAAAAATCTTCAAGATTAACAGTTCCTGACTGTTTCTTTAATTCACTCATCGTACCTTCAACCTTAACTTTCCCGTTAATAATTATTCCGATCTTTGAACTCACATCCTGGGCTAACGGTAATATATGAGTAGCAAATATAATGATAGTTCCTTTGTCAGCCAGTTCTTTTATTAAAAGTTTGAATTTCCTCCCCACTATCGGATCGATTGAGACAAGAGGTTCATCAAGCAATAATATCCTCGGCTCAACAAGTATAGACTGGGAGATCAGCAGCTTCTGCCTTGTCCCTTGAGAATAGGTTTCTACAAGTTCGTGTCTGTAAAACTCGAACTCAAAATATTTGAAAAAATAATCAAATTTTTCCTCTCTCCCTTTTACCGGGAATCCATAAAGATCGGCATAGAAATGCATATGCTCCTCCCCGCTCAGTTTAGGATATACGAAAGGCTCATCCGGGACATATGCAATCTTTCTTTTCTGGTCGGGATCATTCCTTGAATACAATTTACCATCGATCTTAATTGTTCCTGAATCTATCGACAATAATCCAGCCAATATTTTGATCGTAGTTGTTTTCCCAGCTCCGTTTGGCCCAAGCAGGCCGTAGATCTCTCCTTCATTAAGTTGAAGATCAACTCCTCTTAATGCAGGCCTGCCATTAAAACTCTTTTTTAAATTGTTGATCTCTAACATTTTCTCCTCTCAATTCTCTTTCTGCATCTATGATATCCCTGTTAAGCAGAGAGATCGCTTTCTCTACTTTAGATTTTGATTGCATAGAAATATCTGTGTTCAGCAATTCTCTCAATATCTGTATAGACATCCTGAAATATCTGACAAGATCTCCTTCATCTATCCCGGCATTGTACACACACCAGAAGAAAGGTTCCTCCTTCATCCATATTTCAGCTGCTGGAGAAAGGTTGAAATTAAATGCAGGGCTTGTGTTGTTTATATTATTTGCTTTCTCATATCTGTGAATTCTTGTAATAAGAGGTTTGGTCAGTTTGTATAAGTATTTTGACCTTCCATGCTCAGGGATTGCTTTTTCCCCCCTCTTCGGTTCATATACGAGAGCAAGTGTTATATATACCAGATCTTTAGGGTAGAGGCCTTTTATAAGATTGCTTTTAAATATTTCGCCAAGCGGGAGTTCATATCCATGAATTTCGCAGGCAAATTTTCCTGATTCGGTTACACTTCCCTGATCCAGATGTTTAAGTTCTTTCAATAGTTTTACTTTTCTTCTGAGCCCGGATAGTTTTTCTCCATCTTCCTTCTTTTTTTCAAGAAAATGTTTAAATGATCTGTAATAAATTGAATATATATCTTCACCATATCTTTTATACAAATTCAGGATTCCTGCATAGGAAAGAGCGAACCTGCTGGTAACCGGTTCCGGTATCCCATTTATAAGTGATTTAATAGAATGCAACTGGATCGATGGATCTGTAAAACTGTATACATATCCGGTCTTGTCAATACCTCTGCGCCCTGCTCTGCCTCCCATCTGGAAGAAATCCCGTCTAGGCATGATCCTGAAAGAATTGCCTGATCTTTTCTTTAATTCATCGAGGATCACACTTTTTGCCGGCATGTTTATTCCAAGAGAGAAAGTAGCAGTAGCAAAGACTATCCGGATAAGCCCTGTAGTAAAAAGTTTCTCTACAAGCTCTTTTACAGTGGGGAGCATTCCTGCGTGGTGATATGCGATACCTCTCTTCAGTAGAGGGATGATATCATTAAATCCCGGATTATCTTCACTTCCGTGTCTTTGTAATGCAACATCTATGAAATCAGTCACTTTCTTTTTATCTGTTTTTTCAAGAAAATCAAATGAAGCAAGCGATTCAGCCAATGAAACAGTTCTTTTACGGTTCATTGTAAAATAGATCGCAGGCAGCCTGTCTCTTGACCTGAGGCCGGTTATCAGGCTTATCACATCATTATCATGCGGGAGTTTCTTCCGTTTCCCGTATCGTTGTTCACCAATACTATAACTATGCGATCTTTTTTTAATAAATACAGGGTCCTTATATACTTTCCTTCCTGAAATAAAATAGAAGTTTAAGGGGACAGGCCTTTTGTTTTCTTTTACAACTGAAATATCCTCACCTCTTATCTGGCTTATCCATGATGCAAATTCATCGACATTAGGGAGAGTGGCGGACAGTCCGAGGAATTTCATACCTTCAGGGAGGAACATCAGAGATTCTTCCCATACAGTGCCCCGATCAGGATCATCAATATAGTGAATCTCATCAAATATTACCCATGAATAATCTACAGATGAAGAATTTTCAGAAAAGAGTCTGTTCCTCAGGATCTCGGTTGTCATTATTAGTAACGGAGCATATGGATTGATAGAAACATCACCTGTAACGATTCCGGTCTTATCGGGAAATTGAACTGAAAAATCCCTGAACTTTTGATTGGAGAGAGCCTTAACCGGTGACGTGTAGATCACCCTTTTTCCGGAGTTAAGCACTTTTTGCATAACATGCTCAGCGATTTTAGTTTTTCCTGCACCTGTAGGAGCCGAGACGATTACTGACTTACCTTCTCCGATAAGTCTGATGGCATCTTTTTGAAACTTGTCGAGAATTATTCCCATATCAAGAGCATTATACTTGTTTATTGCTATATTGTTTAATAAATCTATAAAATCTAATCTGAAGCCGGGTGATAATAGAGATACCTTTTAATCTTCTTTGTTGCCGTTTTGGTAAACTCTTCAAGCTGGTGAAAGGCTCTCTTTATTCTTGAGGATGGTGGCATCTTTTCGTTAACTTCAACACGAATATTTTCAAGAATATTACTGATTATTTTTTTCTGTTCTGCTTCAGATTTTCCTTCAAGCATCGGCCCGAGTATATCATGATCAAGGTAAATCAATGCTTCCACATCCCCTTTATTTTCTATTGCAAGAGCCTCCTGAACAATGAGAATTTCATTAAGTTTTTCCTCAATAACTTCGGGGTAAATGTTCTCCCCATTGGGCCCGAGGAACATGTTCTTTGACCTTCCCCTGATATAGAGATAGTTGTCCTTGTCAAGAAAACCTTTGTCTCCGGTTTTAAACCATCCATCATCAGTTAGAACTTCTTTAGTTATACTCTCATTTTTATAATACCCCTTCATTACATTAGGGCCCCGTGCATATATCTCGCCTATACCTGTCTTTAGATTCGGATCAACTATTTTGATCTCTACATCTCTTATCGGATAACCGGATGAGCCCTTTCTGGTTTCACTGACCTTTTCACCGGTCAGGAGTGGGGATGTTTCTGTGAGGCCGTAACCCATAACGTAAGGGAATTCCGCTATCCTCAGAAAATTCTCCACTTCTGAACCCAGCGGTGCACCACCGATGGCTATCATCCTTACTTCTCCACCGAAGAACTCAAGAATGGCTTTGCCTGCTTTTTTATAAAGTTTCTTTTTTAGAAAAGGGGTTTTGGCGATTGCTTTTGTGAGAAAATTTTTCTCAAGCAGTGCCTGAACTCTCTTTTTGTATATTTTTTCAATTATCAGAGGGACAAGAGGTATGCAGGTCGGTTTAACTATTGAAGCAGCTTTTTTAATTACCGGAGGTGTAGGAACTGCGCCTGTATACCAGGAAGATGATCCGCTTGCCATTGCAAGGAGGAATCCGATGGTACATTCAAGTGCATGGGATAGAGGGAGAAGTGAGAGGAATCGGTCATTTGTATCAAATCCGATCAACTCTTTCATAGCATATACATTTGCCATTATGTTCCCGTTGGCAAGCATAACCCCTTTTGATAATCCTGTTGTGCCTGAAGTGTAAATAATTGCAGCAAGATCATCTTTTGAAACTTCAGCAGAGATAAGCCCTGTAAATTCACCGATATCATGAATTATGGCGGAGATCTTTACTTTTGTTTCATTAATATAGTCAGCGAATCCTACGGTCTCGAATCCGGTCTCTTCCACATGAAGGTCATCGAGAATAATTACCTTTGTTATATTGCCGCACTTTTCATACCTTAATTTATCAAATTGTTTTTTTGTTGCAAACAATAATTTGCTTTCGGAATGGTTCAGGATGTTTTCAAGATCGGCTTGTTGAAAGTCGGGAAGTATCGGGACTGCTACTGCTCCCAGTGAAACAATGCTCAGGTAGGAAATCCCCCAATTCGGTGAGTTCTCTCCGAGGATGGCAACTTTATCCCCTTTTCTTATCCCATGATCTCTCAATAATTGTGAAAGCTCTTTTATCCTGATACCGAGATCTCCATAAGTGACTGGTTCGGAATCGAAAAAAGATAACGCCGGCTTTCCCGGATATTTGTTTATACTATCCTCGATCATTTCCTTAATTGTAAAAAATTCTTTTTGTGTGTTTTCAGTATTATTCATTTTATTTACCTGTAATCCTCACGGACAGGATGGAAAGTATCAATTATAAGGCAATCAGTGAGTGCCTTTCCGGAGTGAGGAACATTTGACGGGATAACAACTACATCTCCCGGTTCTAATATTTTAATCTCTCCATCAAGATTGAACTCAAATTTTCCTTTTGTAACATTTGACACCTGTTCGTTCATATGTGAGTGCTCCGGCAATACGGACCCTTCTTCTACTGTCCAATATGCAGTTGTCATAGTTACAGAGTGAACGAACTTTACCCTATATCCTTTTACTATTTCCTTTTGCTCAAGATCTTTTAAATTTATAAAACCCATTTTTGCACCTCGCTTTATTCAATTCATTCTAATGAATGGACAAAATATTGTCAAAAATGAAATGATTAATTTAACATGCTGAGCATAAAACATTCATAAAAGTAAAGTATGTTAGATAAAATGTAAAAAATACTTGACAAAAAGTAAAGCATGCTTTATGTTAAGTGTACAGAGGAGTTAATATGGAGTTAAAAAATTATTTAAAAATCTGGAGGGCGAAAGCGGATGTGACTCAGGAAGAACTTGCAAATGAGATAGGTGTGAGCAGGCAGACCATCAATTCGATAGAGAGAAGTAGATTTGTTCCGTCAGTTCAGACGGCACTTAAACTAGCTGTATTTTTTAATACAGACGTTGAACAAATTTTTTCATTGAAAGGAGAAGAAAAATGAAATTAAAAGGAAACTATTATTGGATGTTCGGAATGCAAATAATATCAGGGATCATTGCATATCCTCTTATGATTGAGTTCGGGGTAGTAAAGGGATTGATATTCTCTTTTATACCATTCCTGATCGGAATGATTACAACGCTTATGGATTACAAGCCGGATGAAAGGGATATGCAGCTCATTTATAAAACCGATACAATAAAATCAATACTTCTGACAATTGCCATGGCTGTTATCTATATGTATTTACCATCAGTGAACTGGTTTTTCGCATTTATCGCAGGAATAAGTTTATTCAGAGGATTTACAGGAATTATAATCTTTGCAACAAACTAAATTTATGACTAAAACGGATGGTTTTTTAAGTTCATTAACGAAAATAGCTCGCAATATTTTTGTGGAAATCATATACTGAGCACTCAGTTTCAGGAGTTGAAAAATGGGATCAAGTTTAAATTTTGTTGAGTTTGTTGCGGATCAGATGGAGGGGGCCGGGGAGATCACTTATAAGATGATGTTCGGTGAGTACGGACTTTATTGTGACGGAAAGATTGTGGCCCTTATCTGTGATGACCGGTTTTTCGTTAAACCTACCGAAGCAGGTAGAAAGTTTATTAAGGATCCGGTTGAGGCACCGCCTTACCCTGGAGCAAAGAACTATTTCCTGATCGAAGAAATGATCGAAAACAGGGATTGGGTCAGTATGCTGATAAAAGTATCGGCTGAAGAGTTGCCTTTACCAAAACCTAAGAAAAAAAAACCAAAATAAAATAAGTAAAAAGTATGAAGAACAATTATCTGAACAAATTAGAGGAATTGTATCTCAGGCATGCTGATCCGATCAGGGCTGTTCCGATGAAAAAATATATGAGGGAGAAGTTTGAGTTCTTCGGAATAACTTCAGTTCCGAGAAAAGAGATCTATAAGGAATTTTTCAAGGCCAACGGACTACCTGAAACCGGGGAGATAGAAGATATTGTAAAAGAATTGTGGGAGATGCCGCAAAGGGAGTACCAGTATTTCACGATCTTTCTGCTGGAAAAGAAAATCAGGCAACTTGATAAAGATCATATTCCATTATTCGAGTTTCTGATCGTTAACAAATCGTGGTGGGATACTGTCGATGCCATTGCTTCCAATCTGGTTGGCCCAGTTCTGGCAGGGAGTAGAAATATCATCCCTGAAATTACCGGAAAATGGATGAGTTCGGGAAATATGTGGCTGCAGAGGACTTCTCTCCTTTTTCAATTGAAATATAGGAATGGAACAGATGAGAAATTGTTGTTATCACTTATAAAGGAGTTATCTGAAAGGGAAGAGTTTTTTATTCGGAAAGCTATAGGGTGGGCGTTAAGGGAATATTCAAAAACATCTCCGGATTCTGTCTCTGAGTTCATAGCTGACACGGAATTGTCTCCACTGAGTGTGAAAGAAGGTATGAGGATAATACTGAAGAGTTCAAACAAAATTTGATTATTCATCTCAGTTGAGGTAAAAATATCAGATGCTTAAAACTTCAATTTTTCTTTTACTTATCTCTCTCTTATTATTGAGTTCCGGATGTAAAACTCCTGCAGAAATCGATAATGAAGATGAAATAACTCACTCACTCGAGAAGGTTGGAGTTGAAGATTCATTTGAACTTGTTACCTGGAATATGCATAATTTTCCTGATAACGGGAACAAATCGGTTGAATCATATAAACTGATCATTGAAAATCTGGATGTGGATCTCTATGCAGTTCAGGAAATAGCAGACACGTGGTTCTTTGATAATCTCATAAATGATCTGAGTGAATATGATGGTTTATATTCAGATGATACATATGGGACCAGCTATCAGAAGACAGGGATCATTTACAGAAAAAATATGATCACCGTTCTATCCAAAGATCAGATCTATGAAGAAAGAGCATATGAATTCCCAAGGCCTCCATTAATAGTAAAGCTCAGGCTTGTGAAAGGAGAGTTTTCAAATGAGTTCTACCTCATCGTTATTCATCTGAAAGCTTTTCAGGGAGCAGAGGAACTTGACAGGAGGAGGGGTGCTGTAAGACTTTTAAAGGAGTATATGGATTCAAGAATAAAAGTAGATGATGAGAAGGATTATATTATTGCCGGTGACTGGAATGATGAATTGACTGACGGTCTTTCTGAGAATTGTTTTACCCTTCTGCTGAATGATCCCGAATCCTATAAGTTCCTTACCCTGGAGATAGCTGATGACCCCATTTATTCCTCGTATCCTTCATGGGGCTCACTGATCGATCATATCCTGATTTCAAGGTCACTTTTTGATGATTATACCGGGGGTACAACTACGACTCTCTTAATTGACAGCCGGATCTCAGATTATTTTGAAAACATTTCTGACCACCTTCCTGTGATCTCATTTTTCCCGGTGTTTAATCAGTGAAATATACTTAAAACGGTTATATATATTAATTTAATTTTTTAACAAATCCTCCTTTACAAACTAAAATCGCTGGCATAAAATATTTTTTTAATATAAGGAAATAAAGGAGAAAAATATGGACTTAAAGGATTCAATCCTCGAGCTTATCAGGAGAGCTTCCACCGATCTTTCTGAAGATGTGGTCAAGTCACTTTCTGAAGCTTATGAAAATGAAGATGAAGGTACTCCTGCAAGAGGGGTTTTTAAGACTATTCTTGAAAATGTCAAAATGGCTAAAGAGCAGTCAACTCCAATTTGTCAGGATACGGGATCATTATTATTTTATATTGATTTCCCTGAAGGAGAATCAGAGAAGAAATATTCCGAAGCAATAGAAGGAGCAGCAATTGAAGCAACAAAAAAACAATACCTGAGGCCCAATGCGGTAGATCCGGTGACATCCAAAAACTCGGGAAATAATATTGGAGTGAACGCTCCATATATACATTTCCATCAATGGGATAAAGATGAGGTCAGAATCAGGGTTATGCTTAAAGGTGGAGGAAGTGAGAATGTCGGCACACAATATAAACTTCCCTTTCCGCCTTTGAAAGCCGGAAGAGACCTTGCAGGGGTCAGGAAAGTAGTAATTGATGCAGTAGTAAATGCACAGGGACTGGGTTGTGCTCCCGGAACTCTTGGAATCGGTATTGGCGGTGACAGAATTACTTCATATGCTTTGTCCAAAGTTCAATTTTTCAGGAAGATAGGTGAGCGGAGTGCTGATCCTGAAATCGCCAAATTGGAGAAAGACCTGAATGAAACTTTAAACAAACTTCAGATCGGTCCAATGGGATTCGGTGGTAAAACTACTGTTCTGGATGTATTCATTTCATCACAAGCCAGGCATCCTGCTACATTTTTCGTGGCTATCTCATATATGTGCTGGGCCTTTAGAAGGAAAACTATGGTCTTGAAAAATGGGGAGGTTATTTATGATTAAATTACAAATTCCAATCTCGGAAGAAGATATCAGAAGCTTAAAGGTTGGAGACGAAGTATTACTCTCCGGCACTATAGTAACTGCCAGGGATGAAGCACATAAACTAATGGTGGATGAGAAACCTGAATTTATCAGAGAATACCTGAAAGAGTCTGTAATTTACCATTGCGGCCCCGTTGTAAAACAGAATGAAAGCGGAGAATGGAGTTTTGTTTCTGCCGGGCCTACAACATCAGCCAGAGAGGAACCATATCAGTCAACTGTAGTATGTGAATATAATGTAAGAGGAGTGATTGGTAAAGGTGGAATGGGTGCAAAAACATTAGAGGGATTGAAAAAATGCGGGGCAGTCTATTTTCATGCAATCGGTGGTGCAGGTACTCTGATCGCAAATTCTGTAAAAAAAGTAAAAAAGGTTTTTAAACTCGAAGAGTTCGGTTCACCCGAGGCTTTCTGGGTAATTGAAGTAGAAGATTTTCCCGTTGTCGTAACAATGGATTCACACGAAGGAAGTCTGCATAAAGAAGTTTTAGAGAAATCTAAAAAAATAATGGAAGAGTTGCTCTGAGAAGAGCAACTCGCACCTGACATAGCAAGGCTATAATTTAATACTTGATTTGATCCCTTTCAGGATACATTTCCACATATAATTAAATATTGATCCCTTAAATTTTCTTTCATAAGAGATCTTTCCAGTCCGTATCTTTCTCCACTTCTTAGTCGGGTTGTTTCTATAAATAAGAGTATTAGCCAGGAAAGTCCTGAACCTGCTTTTCCTTGCGGGATCATGTTTCCTTAATAATGTTACTTTCAGGTTCCTGTATGCAAGCAATAATTTCCCGGAAGCTTTTCCTTCGTCAGCTTTTACAGCGAAGTCCATATGGCTGATTTCACCACTATTAATGCGAACCCTGATATTTCTCTTCAGGAAATTATTGAATATATGTGCATTTGTTTTCTCCAGAGATCCTGAGAATGAAAATCTGTTTTCTTTGTTATTAATGGGAATAGCGATCTTCCCTTTCAAAGTACTCTTTCCCATTAACTTAGCCGAAATTGCTAAAAAAGACTCTTTTCCGGTCTTCAAAATTTCAGGAAAATTTGTGATGTCACTCAAAGAGGATTCGACCTCTGTGAAAAATATTGATTCAGCTATTCTTTCTCCGGGAGCTATTTCGGAATATTTGATAACTCCATTATTCAGCCTTATTAGTTTCAACTCAACTTTAAGGTTGGATTCACGAAATATCTGTTGGGGAAGTCTTTTTTCCCTTTTCTTAGATTTCCTTATTATATTACGGTTTCTTAAAACGTATATTTCCGGTGTTTTTATATACAATTCACTTGCTCGAATTCTCTTATTCACTTTTAATTCATCAAGATCAATGTTTTTCAAATTTATCTCAGAAATGTTGAAGCGATGAAAGCTCCCCTTTGAGGATGTAATTCTCTTTCTGATTTTCTCTGTTGATGGGGCATATTTGAAGTTTTTAAGTGATATCGAGGAGCTTGAAGTGGTGAGCCTGATACTCTCTGTCTCTGCTTTATATCCGGTTCTTTTAAAAACAAAAAAGGAGTTCCCGGTAGTAAATGTTAAATCGGGAGCTCCTTTGCTAAAGTTCTCTCCAGGTGTTTTTTCAGGATCATACACAATTTTTCCTGAATCTACTAAAATATTTTCCACTCCGATTTTCGGAGAAGAGTTAAATTGAGTATAAAATTCAACATCTGTATCTTCAATAGTAATCCTGCCAAGTGAGATAGATGAGATCCTTTTTTGTTTTTTTGAAGTTTCTCCTTTACCGGGTGCTCCATGAAGATTATACAATCTCAAATTACCCATTTTTAAGTGTATTCTATCAACATTGATCTTTCTGAACAAAATAAGATCGAAATAAGAGATCCCTGTGATAGAAAGATAAGGGATTTTTGCATTAAAAAGAAAATTCTGATTAATACCTGAACTTTTCAATTGTTCCCGGTCAAATGATATCTCTATATTTTTTAATATTATCTGTTTTCCTAAAAGATCAATATCAACCTGATTATGATCAATTTTGTAAATATTTCCTTTTTTATTCAAGAGGCTGTTTATATATGATTCGAAAATTTCAGAGCTGTTAATTTTCACATAATAATGGAGGGAAAAAATGAATAATATTATAATGATAGAGAGATAAACAAAAATACGGCTTATCCAGATCTTCGTTGGGCTCTTCATTTCATTAAACTCATTTCATGAATATAATGAAATTTATTAAACTATTTGTCCATTTTTATTTTAACTGAAATAAATATCCTGCTTATAGTTGTAGAAGAAAAGTAGTTATGCAATAATCGAAAAATGAAATTCAGCAGGAGCGAATGGTTTCTGATTATCTTAACCTTTTCCGGTTTTGTAAAATTCTTCCTGAATTATCCATTCTGGTCTCCTCTATTGTTTGTCCCGTTTATTGCTTTTTGTAATTCAATTCTCTCTAAAAAAAGACGAAAGTTCCGATCTGTCAAATATTTCTTCCCTTTTATTTCCGGGCTATTAATATTTGTAATGAATTTGTTTTATTGGGATCTGCCGGATTTTAAAGTAAGAGTCGGGAACCTGTTGTTGATAACTCTATTTTTTTCAATATATACGATCTTCAAAAAGAACAGGATCGTTGGAAAACTTATCGGTTTTTTTAACGGGAAAAGTCTCCGCACCAGGTTGGTAATACTATTTCTCTTATCACAGATGATCTTTATTATGGCTTCTGCTGTTATTGTGTTAAAAGGGGTGGAGCTGGCAGGTGATGAACCTCACTATCTTGCCATATCTCAATCTCTGGCAAAGGATGGAGACCTGAATGTTTTCAATCAATATGCCAGAGACGAATATAGAGAATTTATAAACTACAGGTTAACCCATCATTCTAAAGTAGGAAAGGGATTTAAAAAATGGTATTCTTTCCATCTCCCCGGATTATCATTTACTCTTATCCCTTTCTTTTTCCTGAAGATACCCATTCCGCTACTCTATTTTCTTATCAGGATATATCTTGGATTATTTGCAGCCTCGCTTGGAGTTTTGGTATATATGTTGTCTTTAAAAATATGGAGAAGAGAAAAATTATCTTTATACATATTTTTTGTTTTTTTGTTCACTGCACCTGTTTTTTTCTATTCTTTCCATATTTTTGCTGAATTGCAGGTATTGCTTTTGATACTTTTGTCGATATGGTTCTCACTATTTAAAGATAATATCAGAAGAAAAGATATACTTCTTGCAGGCTTCCTTCTCGGAATGACAATATTCTGGGGAATGAAATATCTCATATTTATTTCATTATTTTCATTATTCTTTTTCATAAAGAAGATTCGTGAAAGGGATGTGAGATCGGGGTTGTTATTTGCTGTTTTTCCTGCTGCATTTATTCTGGCCTTCTTTGTATATTTATACTTTGCATATGGCAGTCTTTCACCGATGTCGGTTTATACAGGAGTCCTAACCGAATCCCAGAGAATTGAATATCTGGAGGGTATGAAAAGTATTAAAATTCAGAACAGAATTGAAACATTATTTGATTATTTCTTTGATCAACGGGATGGACTGATTCTGTATAGCCCTATATACTTGTTCTTTTTCCCCGGGTTGATCCTTGCACTTAAAAATTTCAGGAGATATTATCCTCATCTTATAATTTCAATTGCCTCTTTTGTTTACATTCTCTATCATGGATATTCAACTGTCCGCCCCGGATATTGCCCCCAGGCCAGATACCTTCTTCCCGTAGCATGGACACTTATGCTGTTTGTAATAATTTATTATATTGAGAGCAAAAACAAGATATTTAAAAAATTATTTATTCTTATACCCTTTTATTCTACTTTCATAATTATATTCCAGATATTCAACCCATTTACCCTGTATCAGAGTACAACTCACAACTATCTGGCCAGGGGTGGACTGATCTTTCAGAAGCTGGGTAATATTAACATCGATCTCTCTTCAATACTCCCGTCTTTTGTAAAAGTGGAAGGAAACTTTTCGCATCTTCCCAATCTTATATTTTTGATTATGGTAATTGTATTTATATCATTATCACTAAGGAGAGCCGAACTCAAAAAGCCTGTGGGTCTTCAATTCATCGTATTTACATTTCTATTTGTTATTTTTTCCCTATTCCCGAGGGTTGCACTTTTTAATCCTGTGAAAGTCAGGACTGAAAGGGGAGTATCATTTCTTGTTCATGGAAATCCATACCCAAAATCGGATATTATGAGTGAGTATGTTATCCGTAAAACAAACAGCTCAAGTGTTGCTTTAACAATCTCTTCAATAAAAGAGCTGAAGAAAATAGATCTTTATCTTTATGGGCATTCCAATCGAGGGGATCTAAATCTTATTAATTTTGACAGGCATCCTGAAGAAATAGCTGTCCGAAAAGGATTGGAAAAATTGGTAACTTTAGAACATCTTAAATATAAAAGAAGAGGTGTCAGGTATTATTACACACTAAATTTTAACTTTTGTTATTGTCTAGAGGGTGGAATCAATATCAGGGTGATACCGTTTTAATATTTAGTGAATATTTAAATCATTAGATTGTCAGCCGGGTTGGTCAGATGTTGAAAACTATAAATATCCCAGGGTTTTTAATTCCTTCTTAGCTTCCAGCCATTTTTCATCAAAATTTATATTTTTTTTAATTTTTTTTATATTTTTTTTCAGGCGGATGCGTATCTCCTTTCTAAATTCCATAAACTTTTTTAACATTTTTTTCACAATAGTCTGATTTTCCAATGATACATTTTTTAATTCGGAGGGGTCGTTGGTAAGATCGAATAATACATAACTATAACTGGATTTCATTTTGGACACCACTAACTTGTAGCCATCCATCAAAAGTGCAGATTTCATTGCTTCTTCAATTATATTTGTAGCTTTGTCAAAAAATTGTATCCTGTCAGGGATCTTTCCACCGGAAAACAAAGCATTGTAACTTTTCCCCTTCATATTGTGGTCATATTCTATATCCAGCAAATCTTTTAATGTCGGCATCAGATCCAAATTGGAAATAATATTTTTTTCCCTTTTACCTTTCGGAATACCCGGCCCGGCAAAAATCAATGGCACATGGAGTAATTGTTCATAATGATTTTGTCCGTGCCCCAGAAGTCCATGTTCACCGAATAACTCACCATGATCGGAAGTAAACACGATAATGGTGTTATCCAATAAGTCGCGATGTTTCAGGGCTTTTATAATATAACCAATCCGTTCGTCTACAGACTCGACTTCAGCTTTGTATAGAGATTTAATATATTCAATCTCTGTTTTTAATAGCATATTTTTACTGGCAAGCTTTTTAAAAACTTTTATAGCACTAGTGTAAAAACTCTCATCCCTGGGCAGGATAGTGGGATCAAAGGTTATCTTTTTCTTAAACTTCTCTAGAGGATTATAAGGCCCGTGAGGATCCATAATCCATTTCATTACAAAAAAATTCTGTTCTCTGGGCACAGTTAATAAATAGTGGAGAAAAGTGTACATACGATTATAAATAGGTTTTGATCCGGATTTCCCCGTTCTTCGAGGGTGATGGGATCTTATACCGGTGATATTTTCAACTAAATTAATTCCGGCTTTATTCTCCCTGCTGATCTTTCTCAATCTATTAAAACCCTGCAAATTATTCGACAGACCGGCTATCTGATTCTCCAATTCCATTAGCACATCGTATGATCTATCTTTTAAAACCTCCGCAAGCAAAGTTTCGCTATCATTCACATAAAAAGCAATCCTATTCCTTTTTTTATTTCTATGGCTTTCCTTAGCTATCATCCCATATGATCCGGCATAATTGCCGGTAAACATAGATACGGAGGAGGGCAAGGTACTTGGGGCAGTGCTGTAAGCATTCTCAAAAAGTACACCTCTCTTTGCAAGCCAGTCAATATTCGGAGTGGAAGCATCGCCGCCATAACAACCCAAAACATCACTTCTAAGTGCATCCGATACTATTAAAACAACATTATAATTCTCTGTATTTTTTTTTTTGCTGCAGTTGGCTGAAAACATACAAAGTAATACGAGAACAACAGCAATTGTAAGAATTACTAGCTTTTTCGGTCCTATCATCATAATTACTCCTTTAAAAAATTTGATAAATCTAACCCTTTGTTATCTGAAAAAAGTATAATACCATTTCCTGACACTTTTTTTTATACTTTTATTTCCTTTATAATAGTATCGATATCTTTATGGCGAAAATTCTTCCCGTACAGAGGTTTTTTCTCTTTTTTTACATTCAAATGCATTTTTTTTTAAATCGAGTATAATAAAAAAAGGAGATATAATGAGAATTTTCACTGTTATTATTGCATTATTACTTTTATTATCCTGCACGGGGAACAAGGAAAAGAATATATTTCAGGATAAAGCGTTAAGGGAGATTTATACATTACAGGATCACAGGGATAGTAAGGGCCTTTTTCCTTACTTCAAAAACAAAAATCCGCTTTATAGAAAATATGCAGCTTTATCTTTCGCATCTGTTCAGGACAAAGAGGCAGTAGATGAATTAATACTCCTCTTATCGGACGTGGATCCCGGAGTCAGGCGGGCTGCTGTTTTTGCACTCGGGCAAACTGCAGATATTAAAGCAGAACCCGGACTCCTTAAAAGTTTCAAAACTGAAAAATCAGATAATATAAAAATGGCCATATTAGAGTCTCTCGGTAAATGTGGCGGGGAAGAGTCTCTTGAATTTCTCAGCGATCCTTTACTGAGTCGAAGCAACGATCTCATAATGAGAGGGCAGGCTCTGGGTATCTACAGAGCTATCCTGAAAAAGAAACATTCTAAAAAGGGACTTGGAACAATAGTAAAGGTCCTCCTTAAAAGTGATTCGGGAGATGTCAGGTTCTATGCATCAAATGCTCTTTCAAGGATCAGGGATGTTGATCTTTCAAATTATTTTGAGGATCTTCGTGATCTGATTGGAAGAGAAAAAGAGGACAGAGTAAAGATGAACCTGATCATTGCCCTCGGAAAATGTAAAGGAGGTGAAGCTGTTAAAATTTTACGGACTTTCCTTAGTGATGGAATTGATCAGAGAATAGTTGTTAGCACCATACGTGCACTCGGGAAATTCGAGTATAGTGTAGTTAAAAGTGATATCCTGCCACTCCTTACCAATAAAAGTTATCAAATATCAGTTGCTGCTTCAGAGGTAATGATGAGAATCGGATCTGGAGAAGATTATAAAGCTTATTTTAAAATTTCCAGAAGAACAGAGAATTGGAGAGCTGGAGCAAATCTTATGAAACTTTCACTCAAACTTACACCTGACAAACAGGAAATTTCATCCATGATCAAAAGCTTTTATAAAAAGTCTGCAGATCCGTATGAAAAAGGTTCATTATTGATCGCATTGTCTGAATACCCGATGAACTATCCGTTTGTTGAAGAAGAGACCTTTAAGCAAGTCGGGAATGTTGTATCCACTTCAGGGATATCATCGATATCCGAGATGATATCAAAAAAAGGATATGATCCTGAAAAAGAAATATCCACCGGTAAAGGTTCCCATGTTCTCAGAAAAGTTTTTGCTGATATTTTTAAAAGAGGCATTCTTTCAGGAGACAGCAGCCTTATTATGATCTCTTCATCAGCATTGAGAGATCCTGATCACAAATTTAAAGAAGTTGTTTCAGATCTTACATTTCTGGAAAAGTCACTTGAGCAGGCTCAACAATCGGGGACTGAGAATGAAAAAAAGGAAATTGAAAAAACTCTTAATTTCTTTCGGGGAAAACAGGAAGAGAAGGGAGATGATCCAATTCAGGAGAAACCTCTGGACTGGGAAAAGATCACAAATATCCCTGCTGACCAGAAAGTGAAGATTGAAACAGATGAAGGAGTTTTGGTGATAAGGTTATATGTCAATGATGCACCGGGGTCTGTATCAAATTTTCTGGATCTGATCCGTGAAGGGTATCTCGGTGAAAGTGCTTTTCACAGAGTTGTGCCTAATTTTGTGATACAGGATGGGTGCCCGAGGGGAGATGGATGGGGTGGGCCTGAAACAACTATCCGTTCAGAATTCTCCAGATCATATTATGAGGAGGGAAGTGTCGGGATGGCTTCATCAGGGAAGGATACAGAAGGGAGCCAGTGGTTCATTACACACTCTTCCACACCTCATCTTGACGGCAGGTATACAATTTTTGGCAAAGTTATAGAAGGAATGGAAATTGTAAATAGAATAAAAGTAGGGACGCGAATCCTCAAATATGTAATTTTATAAGGTCAGTATTACCTGTTTTCTACCTGCTTCATCATTCCTGATATAATCTTCCTTACTTCAGCAGAAGGGGCCTCACCGAGCATTTTTTCCAGCAGGTTCAATGCTTTGCTGCGCTGACCCATTTTTATATATCCTCTGGCTATGTTTATTTTTAAATTGATATCATTTCCTCTTGATAATTGAAGAGCCCTTTCATAATTGTAAACTGCTTTTTTATAAAACCCTTTTTGTTCGAATATACTTCCTTTTAGATTGTATAAAGAAATAAATTCAGAGTTTTTAATCAGCCCCTTCTCAATGTATCTAAGTGCGTTATCCAACTTCTTCATTTTCAACTCAAGCAGAGCCAGATTAAGAAAAGCGTTCTCCGGAGAGTCGTATTTACTGGAATTTGCAGCGATAAGATAATTCTCTTTTGCAAGATCATAATTCCCCAGCTCTGTATGTATTATTCCGATAAAGTTAAAAGCATCAGCATTTAATGGATAATGTTTTACTATATTGGTAAATTCTTTCAGGCTCTCCTTGAACTTCATTTGCTTAAGATAGACTATCCCAAGTCCCATAGATGCTCTCATCATCCCGGGTTTCTTTTTCAAGGCCATTTTAAATTGTTCCATAGCAATATTCAAAATTCCCTGATTAAGATATCTATAACCCATGTTCATGCTATATTCAGCGGTCCCTTTTCTCAAGTAGTCAGGGATTGTTTTTACTTCTTTTTTACAAAAACTTAAAAAAACCATTAATATCATTAAAAGCAGAAGAATTGATTTTCTGGTCATTTTGTCTCCTTCATTTTGCTAAGGACAGAATAAGCTTTTACAGGCTTCGATATTCCATGGAGGCTTATTTCTCCCAATTGTTTGAAATTAAATTTCTTTCTGGTCTGTTTCATAGTAGTTTCAGAAACAATAATCTCCCCCGGCTTTGCAACTCCTGATTCAAGGCGTGAAGCAATATTAACAGTATTTCCAATAACTGTATAATCATACCTGCTTGGGGATCCGAAATCTCCTGATATAAGCTTTCCGGAGTTTATCCCGATTCGGATCTCTATCTTTTCCTTTTCAGGCGTTGAACGGTTCATTTTCTTTAATCTTTTCAGCATTTCCAGAGCAGTATTGATAGACAGCTCTGTATGGTTCTTTTGTTCGAAAGGGACTCCAAAAACTGCCATGATCGCATCCCCTATATATTTATCGAGAGTTCCATTATTCTCAAAGATTATATCGGTCATCTCAGTAAAAAAATTATTGAGGAATACACCGATCTCCATTGGTCCCATATTTTCTACACGGGTCGTAAATCCTACTATATCCATAAAAAGGACGGATGCTTCACATTCATGATAGCCGGCAAGATCGCTTGTTTTACTGTCCTGAAGCTCCATTATCTTTGAAACTATTGCCGGAGAGTGATACCGCTCAAGTCTGGAGCGTATCTTTTTTTCCCGATTCAGGTTGTTAAGGCTTTTTATCCCCTCTACAGATAATCCTGTAAAATTTGCAATAATGGATATCATTTCAAGATCTTTCTCTTCAAATATTTTTTCCATCTTTGTGGTGTCGGCATAAATCAATCCGTAAATTGAATTTTTTGTCCAGATCGGGATCGACATTGCAGATTTTATACCATACATGATTATACTCTTGGCTCCGTCAAATCTGGAATCATCCATTGTATTTGATGAAAGAATTGCGACCTTTTCATTTATTGACCTCATTGCAATAGTTTTTGAGATTTTAATGTCGTCTTTCTCAGACCCTTCAGAATGAGAATATCTGAGATCAAGGTCATCATTTTCCTGGTCATATGAAAATATATACAATTTGTTCGGATTTAAAAAATTGAATAGAAGTTCACCTACTTTTTCAAAACTTTCTTCAAAAGTTGTTGCTCCTATCAGATTTTTCCCCAATGAAGTGAGTGATTCTAACATATTTAATTCTGATGTTATCGCATCCTTGTCCTTTTTTAATTTCAGATTGTCAGACAGGGGGATCATAACAGATATCCTCTGGTCATCAATGTCAGTTATCCTGGGTATTTTTGTCTCTTCAAGAAACTTCAGAATGCTTCTTCCAATAGTTATATTGTCACCAACTTCGAGTATTTTTTCCTTGATTTTTATTCCATTTACATAAGTGCCATTTGTGCTTTTCAGGTCAATTATCTTATAGGTATCACCTGACTTTATAAGTTTGCAGTGTTTCCTGGAAATAGAATTATCATCCATATAAAAATCATTCCCGGGCAGTTTCCCGATTGTTATCTCGTTTTTTATCAATGAAAAAATCTTCTGTTCATCATTAATGACAAAATCTAATCTAAATTCCATTCTATTTTCAGGCTCCTCTGCATTAATTCTTTAAGTGCACCTGCAGGATCTTTATCTTTAAAGAGTATTTCGTAAACCTTGTCTGAGATAGGCATTTCAATATCCAGTTCTTTAGAGAGGGATCTTATGGCTTTTGTGGTCTCTACACCTTCAGCAATTGTGATGCTCTTTGTTTCGATCTCTTTGAGGCTTTCTCCTTTTGCGATCCTCACACCCAACTGGAAGTTTCTCGAAAGGGGGCCGAAACTGGTAAGCATCAGGTCTCCTATACCGGCAAGTCCCCAGAATGTTTCCCTGTTTGCTCCGAGTTTCAATCCGATCTTTAATATTTCCATGCTGGCACGTGTGACAAGTGAAGCTGTTGTGTTGAACCCGTACCCAAGCCCGTTTATTATTCCGGATGCAATAGCCATTATGTTCTTCATAGAACCAGCTACTTCTATACCGATAAGGTCATCAGATCTGTATATCCTCAGAACAGAAGATGAGAACCTCTCCTGAATCTTTTTCAGGATATCAGGATTTTCTGAAGCAGCAACTATTGCGGTTGGGAAATTTCTGGACAGTTCTTTAGCGAATGAGGGCCCGGATATTGTTATCCAGTTTTTCAGAATTTCTTTTCCAAGAACATCTGAAGCTATCCTTGATATAGTTTTAAGGCTGGTTGATTCGAAACCCTTTGATAAACTTATTATTATTTTCCCTGATAATTTTTCTTTTAGTGATTCGAATGATTTTCTTATGAATTTAGAAGGGACTGCAAAAATTATTATATCCGCTTTTTCCACTTCATCCTCAAGGCCGGAAACGGGATACAGATTTTTCGATAGTATAACCTCAGGAAGAAATAGCGAATTTTCCCTGAATTTTTCTATTGATTCGATTACTTCTTTTTCACGGATCCACAATTTTACTTCGTTTCCCTGGGATGCGAGGTAGTTAGCAAACGAAGTTCCCCAGGATCCTCCTCCGATAACCAGTATATTATCCATTTTGTCTCCGGTGGAATCTGGGCTCGGTTCCTAATCCGATCCTCTCGATATTCTCTTTATGCCTTATCAGAATAATGATGCTGATTAGAAGAACAATAATAGAAGCTTCTGCAATGTTGGTAAAAAGAACAGCAAAAAATGCACCTGCGACACCTGCAAGTGAAGAAAGTGAAACATATCCCGTATAGATCAGAAAAAAAATGAAAATGATCGCGAAGACAGGAAATATGAGTATCCCGTCAGAAGCAGTCATATAAGCAAGGAAAACTCCGGCAAATGTGGCGACACCCTTTCCTCCCTTGAACTTTAACCAGACAGGATAAATGTGTCCTATGATTGCGAGTACACCTCCTCCAATAATCATAGGAGGATATTTGAAGTGGATCAGGCCGTAGATCACAGGTATTGCCCCTTTTAATACATCAACAAAAAGAGTTATAATTGCGGCTTTACCACCACAAGTTCTGAGAATATTTGTTGCTCCCGTATTACCACTTCCTTCTTCTCTGATGTCATGTTTCTTTGAGAACCAGAAAATTATGAAACCTGTGGGGATAGATCCTGCGATGTAAGAAAAAAGAAAGAACATGATCTCGTGGTTACCCAAGTTTTATCTCCTTTGAGGATTATAGATAAAACCGGAAATTTTGTAAAGACAGCATGCCCCCGGAAAGTTGATTTTTTGTATACTATTAAGTAAAATTTATATTTAACAAATAAAAAGGAGGAAAAATGGCGAATATCATGGAAGTAAAAGGGAGTGTGATCGCCTCAATTCCTGCATTTATTGAAAAAAATTTCGAGAAACAAGGTTTGTTGAAATGGCAGAATCACATCTCTGAAGATGCAAGTCAGATATTTTCAAATAAGATCAAAGAAGATGTTTGGTATCCTCTCACAATTGCTCTCACGGAACCGATGGCTAATATTGCACACTTATTCTACGATTGGGATCTCAAGAAAGCATCATGGGCTCTGGGGAGGTTCAGTGCAGATTTCAGTATCTCCAACTTGAAAAAAGTATTCTTTAAAGTAGGAAGTACAACATTTTTTCTTAAAAAAGCTGCAGATTTTATGAATGGCTATTACCGCCCGGCAACGATAACTCCGATAAGTGTTGAGGATGGCGAAGGGATATTTCATATAACAAAATTTGATGAAATTGAAATTACTATTGAGTACAGGATTGCCGGATGGATCGAACGGGTTATTGAGATCGCTGGTAATAAGAATATTTCAGTTGAAGTAACTCAGTCACTTAAAGATTTTAAGCCTTATACCGAGTTTCTCGTTAAGTGGGAATAACATTAACAGCTAGTCATATTTGACAAATGCCAGAGTAAGCCCTTCCGGGTTTGCAGTGGCTCCTGCGGCTCTTCTGTCTTTAGCTTCAAATATTTCAGGTATTTCTTTCAGGTCAATTTTCCCTATTCCTACATCAGTTATTAAACCAACCATGTTGCGGACCATATATCGGAGAAAACTTTTCCCTTTTATTGTGAATATGATCTCATCTCCTTTTAACTTCATTTTGAATTCACTAATGGTTCTTATTCTGTTCTTGTGGGGATCATCAGAAGTGAATGAACTGAAATCTTTCTCTCCAATAAAAAATTTTGCAGCTTTTTTCATTTTTTTCTTATCAAGAGGATAAGAAACATGGGAATAAAAACGTGAATTAAAAGGTGAAGTGACCTTACCATTGAAGATCCTGTAAATATAGGTTTTTGATTTGGCTCCGAATCTTGCATTGAAAGAAGGATCGACCAATTCACAATCTGTAATCCGTATATCATGAGGGAGGAGAGAATTAAGAGCTCTTTGAAGTGATTCGGCATCGATATTTAGTCTCAGGTAAAAGTTTGCAGTCAGGCCTGTAGAGTGGACGCCGGCATCTGTTCTGCTGCTCCCAGTAACAGTTACCATTTGTTTGGATATTATTTTCAGGGCATTTACAAGTTCTTCCTGGATTGTCCTGATCCCATGACCCTGGTATTGCCACCCTTTATATTCAGTACCGTCAAAATGGACGATAATCTTATAATTGTTTCTCAATGTTGAAATTCCTGATCAGATAGGGTTTGAACAACCATAAATCTTATGCATTATTTTTTCAGAGACAAATCCCCGGGAAATATTGTAACCGATTCAGAGTGATGTTTTTTATTTAACCTTTCCGGAACGTATACAGGCTGTGCAAACCCTGAGGCTCTTTTTCTCGCCGTCAATAGTAACTTTAACTTTCTGAAGGTTAGGGAGCCATCTCCTCTTGGTTGATTTGTGGGAATGACTGACGTTGTTTCCGGTCATAGGTTTTTTTCCGCATATTTCACATACTTTTGCCACTTTGAAATCCTCCTTAATGAAAGTATATGAGATTCTACTAAATTTTGACATGAAAATCAATTTATTAAGTAAGACTATAACCTGGAGACAATTGCAAAAATACATTCTATTGCAGTTTGCTGCAATTCTCCATGACTTCCCATCTTCATAAAAAAATCCTCAATGTAGCACTGAGGCTACGTCTCCGGTTTTTTTACTCAGAAGCTTTGCCATGAATAATTTCGCTAAACTTCATAACAAATCTATTTTTGCAATTAGCTCCTTTACTTTAATAAAATGTGATCCTATAATGTGAAACTGAACTTTAAGGTGAAATAAAAATGGACTTTGCATTTATTTATACTTCTCTGATTCTGATAGCGCTTACCACAATACTTGTACTGGAGCTAATTGAGGTTGATATTGCTATATTTTCCTCCCTGATCCTGCTTGTCATCGGAGGTGTTATAGATGTTAAGGAAGCTTTTTCCGGTTTTTCCAATCATGGAATGTTGACAGTAGCATTCCTGTTTGTTGTAGCCGGAGCTCTTCAGAAAACTGCTGCAATAGACCAGTTCGGACATGTTGTACTCGGCAGGGGGAAAAAAACTTCTATAACTTTATTAAGATTTCTTCCCGGAGTTGCTTCAATTTCAGCTTTCTTCAATAATACTCCGATAGTTGCTATTTTAATCCCGACAATTGTAGGCTGGGCAAAGAAGAAGAATATCTCTTCTTCAAAATTACTAATACCATTATCATATGCAGCAATACTCGGGGGATTATGCACTCTGATAGGGACCAGTACTAACCTGGTTGTGCATGGTCTCATGCTTGAGAATGGCATGAAGGGTTTCTCTTTTTTTGAGATTTCCAAAGTGGGCATTCCAATGGCTATAATCGGCATTCTACTCCTGTCATTTTTCGGACATAGACTACTTCCTGACAGGAAAGAACCGATTGCCGAACTTGGGGAGAAGACCAGGGAATTCGTTGCGGAGATGAAGGTTGGAAGTAATTTTGAAAAACTGGGGTGTTCGATCGAAGATGCAGGATTAAGACATCTTAAAGGATTATTCCTGTTTCAGATCGAGAGAGATAAGAAACTCCTCACATCTGTTTCTCCTGATGAAAATATCCTGTTAAATGACAGATTATTTTTTGTTGGCCTGCCTGAAACAATAATGGATCTTAGAAAGATAAAAGGCCTTATTCTTCTGAAAGACATAGTTTTTGATCCTTCGAATTATGATTCAGAAGAGGTCTCAACATTCGAGGTAGTTATATCTTCCAACTCTCCGCTTGTCGGCAAATGTGTCAGGGAGAGCAAGTTCAGAACATATTATGATGCGGTCATTATTGCAATACACAGAAGTGGTGACAGGATAAAGGAAAAGATCGGAGATATTGTATTAAGGCCGGGGGATACTCTCATGATACTCGCAAACAGGGATTTTATTGATCTCTGGTACAATAAGAGGGATTTTTTCCTTGTCTCACGATCAGCTGATGTGGAATCCAAACCGAAGATATATAGTTATTTGTCTTTAACAGTGCTTATCCTTATGATAGCGATGATGGCATTCCAGGTTGTTCCTGTTCTTCTTGCAGTCAGCACTGCTTCAATAATTCTGATAATCTCAGGGACTATATCTCCATATTCTGCCAGGAATTCTATTGACTGGAAAGTGATCCTTGTTATTGCTTCTGCTTTCGGTATTGCAAAGGGGATGTTAAATTCCGGTGTTGCGTCATTTCTGGCCGAAAAGGTTATCTCAGTATCCGGTTCACTCGGCCCGATAGGTTTAATAGCTGTAATATATTTCATTACAAGTTTTTATACAGAGATAATCACAAATAATGCAGCGGCAGCATTGATCGTTCCTGTGGCAATTTCAGTGTCAGGCAGTGCAGGCATTGATCCTATTCCCCTCCTGATAGCTGTTGCAATTGCAGCTTCAGCAAGTTTTGCAACCCCTATAGGATATCAGACAAATCTCATGGTTTATGGACCGGGTGGTTATAAATTCAAAGACTACCTTAAGATCGGTATCCCGATGAATCTGATCATGGGAGTGATCGCAGTAATTCTCATATATTTCATTTACTATTAATGTTTCCTCTTCAGAAAAATTTTATTTTTGAAATTAGCTTTCCTCTGATTATATTATATATGGAGGGGAAAATGGGTACTTATGTTCTGATGACAAAAATGACACCCGAGGTGTCAGGTGATCTTAAAATGAGGGCAACTATAGGTAAGGAGTGGAAAAAGCAGGTAGATGAGTTGTGTCCGGATGTTAAATGGATAGCTCATTATGCTTTGCTTGGTCAATATGATTTCCTCGATATTTATGAGGCTGACAGCGATGAAACAGCTGCTAAAGTTTCAATGATAACAAGGTCTAAAGGTACTCTGACTGCAGAGAGTTGGCCCGCAATTTCATGGAAGAGGTATGTAGAGATCATCAAAGATATTTAATCTATTCCTATCCACGGACAATTTTTTTTAATCTTAGATTTAATGCAACTACTAATGCAATAATAAAGTCATATATTTATTACATTAATTTTAAATGAAAAAATTGTACAAATTTTCTGTGTTCATCTTATTGTTGCTTGGTCACACATTTATATCCGGAGATGTAACAGAAGTTAACAAAACAATAGTTCAGAAGAAATATATTCTAGGCCGGATAGGGTTTATGCAGAGTTTCAGTTCAGAGGTAAACATCCCGGTTAGTGCTGTGACACTCGGAGTTGAATCATATGGGAATGTTTTTTACAAACTATGCAGTTCAGATGGCGAAACGGTTGTCAGGGGAGGTATGCTGAATAAAGGTGTGAACAGCATAGAAGTTCCTCTGGATCTGATCACCGGATCCAATAAAGGTGTGTTTATTATCTATCTTAAGGAGGGGAACATTATCTCAAAAAGGCAGATAGTATTGATCCCAAACAGATATGAAACTATTGAAACAGATCCGGGAATGGATAAGGATGGAAGTGTAAGCGACAGGTATAAGTATGAAATGACAGTGACCGGAGAGGATAACAGATATAATGACTATGCTTCCAGAATTGTGATGGATTCTGTAACCGGTAATTACCCCGGATTGAATCAGGGAATCCCGATCCTCCCTATCTTATATTTGTTCATAAGTAAAATAGTACGTTCAGTAAAAAAGAAGAAAAGGGGCCCGGTCTCCCTGTATTCCGAGACAGAATTATATATAAAGTATAAAAAGGATAAGAACAAATTAATCCTCATTAACCTCCGTATCCTCACCTCTGAAATGTAACACTTTTCGGAACCGTCCCCAAAAAGCGTTTCACTTTTCAAATCAATTTACTTATAAACAGGGGGATGCGAAGTCACCAGCGCTATAGGGAGAGTGTGAGTGCTTTACTTCTTGACTTTATAGACAGAGTTCCCTTTGTGAATTATGCTGATTTGAATTTGTTTTGGGTGAATAGTAATTTTGTGAAACTGGATCACTGAGCAGGATTGGTATAATTTTTTATAAAATCATATAATCCTTTTTAATACATTTCTGATTGTCAGGGGAGGGGAATGACCGTGAGGTATATAATTGTACTTATAGCTTTAATTCTGACCGTTGCTTTTTTATTTCCGGAAGAAGGAATATTAAAACAAAATGATTTTAATCTTGAGAATATAAAAAGAAATGCTCCAAAACTATTTGTTGATTGTCAAAGTTGTGACCTTGATCATATAAGGGCAAACATCAGTTTTGTCAATTATGTTACTGAAGTTAATGAAACTCAGATCTATCTGCTGATTACTTCTTTAAGGACAGGTAGTGGTGGGTATGAATATACTCTCGAATTTACAGGATACAAGGATTTTAAGGAGATTAATGATAGATTGAAATATGTTTCTCATCAAAATGATACTGATGATGAGGTCAGGGAAGGGATTGTGAAAACTCTCAAATTGGGGTTGATAGGCTATTTGAAACACTCTGATCTTGCAAAATATATTGATATAACTTTTACAGAAAAACTTGATCCGACAAAAACAACTGATAAATGGAATAGCTGGGTATTTAATCTTGACCTCAGTGGATGGGTTAATGGAGAGGAGTTATACAATTCAAAGAACCTGAGGTATTCTGTTGTTGCGGATAGAGTTACTCCCCAGTCAAGAGTGAGTTTGAGGATATTTTCAAGCAAATATGAATCCAGTTATATACTTGATGATGAAGAGGTAAATAGTATCAGTAAAACCCGGGGAGGAAGTGGAGTTTATGTCATCAGTTTGAATGATCACTGGTCCTTCGGAGGGTTTGTTAATGTTTATTCATCTACTTATCGTAACAAATCACTGGAGTTAAGGTTATCTCCAGCTATTGAATACAATATTTTTCCATATTCAGATGCGACAAAAAAGCAGTTTCGATTCCAATATAAGTTTGGCTATGAAAATGTAAAGTATAATGAAGAGACAATATATGAGAAAATGTCAGAATCATTATATTTCCATCAATTGTCTGGAGCTCTGGAATTAAAACAAAAATGGGGATCGATTAATACTTCTCTATCTTTGTTCTCATATCTGCACGATTTTAGTAAATACTCAGCTATGATCCACTCTCGGATCTCATGGAGGATAGTAAAAGGGCTCTCTTTTGAAATGAGTGGTAGTTACTCTTTGATCCATAATCAGCTTTATCTCCCTAAAGGAGAGATGACAAATGAGGAAATACTTCTACATGTATCAGCTTTAAAGACAAGCTATGATTACTGGGTATCAGCGGGGATAAGATTTACCTTCGGCTCGGTTTTTAATAATGTTGTGAATCCACGTTTCGGGTATTAATGAAAAGATAATTAAAATTGAAGTTGGCTTTTACGGTGAACTGAAAATGATATTCTCCTGATAGTGTTTCACTTTTCAAATTAATTTACTTATAATCTTTTTTTACAGGAGAAGATATGATCAAAAAGATATTTATGTTACTTATTCTAATTGTTGTGCTGTTTTCTTATGGAATTACCGATCAAACGCTTGATGAAGGGGAACGGGACAGTTGTACAAGTATAATGGTTGGAAAGCTTGCAACCTCAGACGGGTCTGTTATCACATCTCACACATGTGATTATGATTACAGGACATGGTTCGATATAGTTCCGGCAAAAAAGTATAAGAAAAAAGATAAAGCAAAAATTTATAAAGGGAGAATGCACACTCCGTCCGTTAATGATTCAGCAGGGCTTGAAGTGGTGGGTGAAATTCCACAGGCTGCAAAAACATTTAAGTTTTTTGATACCGCATATCCTGCAATGAATGAATATCAATTGAGTATGGGGGAATCAACTTTTGGCGGGAAAAAGGAGCTTAAAAGTGATAAGGGAATTTTCCAGATAGAGGAACTGCAGAGGATAGCCCTTGAAAGGTGTAAAACTGCAAAGGATGCTATAAGTCTTATAGGGAAACTGATTAAAAAGTACGGTTATTGTGACTCTGGTGAGTTTATATCAATTGCAGATAAAAAAGAGGTATGGCATATGGAGATTGTCGGCCCGGGAAAAGGGAAATCAGGAGGTATCTGGGCTGCAGTCAAAATACCCGACGAGCATGTCGGCTGTGCAGGGAATATAAGCAGGATAGGTGAGATAGTTAAGAACGACCCTGATAATTTTTTATATTCAAAGAATATTGTGAAAAAGGCGATCAAGCTTAAACTTTACGATCCGAAAACAGACGGGAAATTCAAGTTCTGGAAAGTATTCGGGAATTCTTATACAAAGAAACCGTTCTCGATCAGGGAATACTGGGTATTTAAAACACTGGCACCTTCTCTCAAGTTGAAATTTGATGTAGATGAACTTCCATTCTCAGTAAAACCAGATAAGAAAGTATCACTGGATGATGTTATCCAATTATTCAAAGCTACATATGTGGGGACAGAATATGATATGACAAAAAATCTGCTTGTAGAACAGAAAAAAAAGGATAAGGACGGAAAGGTTATAAAAGATAAAGATGGAAAGGACAAGATGGAAAAAGTGAAAAGTGTTATAGCTACACCATGGATGTCACGTGATCTTAGAAAACTGTTCAACACTTTAAAGAAAGATATAATAAAGAGGCATCGTCCGATTGCAGTAGAGTATTGCGCTTACCATACGGTGCTCCAGTCAAGAGAATGGCTGCCTGATCCGATAGGGGGAGTTATGTGGATAGGATTTGAGAATCCTGCAATGACACCGAAATTCCCTGTTCATGCGGGAGTAACAGAACTTATAAAGGATCTTAAAATAGGATCCAACAGGAGATTTACAATGGACTCTGCAGCATGGGCTTTCAGAAGAGCGGCAAAACTTGCTCAGGGGCGCTGGGATAAGGCTGGTGATATAATTAAAGAAAACCTGACTAAGTATGAAGATAAGATCTACAAGGAGACAGCAGAGATAGAAAAGAAGGCATTGGAAATGATAAAAAAGGATCCCGAAAAAGTAAAGGAGTTATTAACTGAATTCAGTGCGGATATTGCCCGCCTTCTTATTAAAAAGTATACAGAACTCGGAAATGATTTCTGGCTCTACTACCGTTTCAGGATGAGGTGATTATTTAATCCCCAGTTTATTTCTCATTTCATCTGTAAGAGAATTTTTGTTTACAAGTAAACAGATCGTTCTAAGCTTAAAGTATTCCTCTGAAATATAATGAAATCCCTTATATTTCCTGTCTGTTCCCCAGGAGTTCTTCATTAAGAAAAATCTTTTATTGTTTTGATCAATGGCTGTTCCGGTAATGTGCATTAAATGATCATCGGTAGTTGTCCAGTTATTAAAGGATTCCTGTCTCATCTCCTGAGTAACAATTTTCTCCTTAACCGGTTTAAGGATCTTATCTTTCTGCTCTTTTTTTGTCCATTTCTCCCAATTTTTTTCCGGAACAAGTGCGACATCCATTTTATCTTTTGAGAAAAACTTATCGCTCATATCAGCGTCCCAGCCGAAAGTATATCCGCTCTTAATTGCATCAGATGCAATATCGAGCAATTCATTCATTGGAACATTATAGTAATTGCGGTCATAGCTCCAATTGTCAGGTATCTCGAGTCTGATTTTTTTGTAGAATTGATGATGGGAGTATGATGTTATTTCAATATAATTGTCCATATTGATATGAAGAGATTTAAAAAATGTTTCCGGGGTATAAGTTTTTTCTTTATACACAAACTCTCTGGGATGTTTACCCAGATAGATATCAAGAATGGCCTGAAATGCATCCATCCAGACAGGAGTAAGTTTTTTCCCTCTCCTCTTAATTACACCATCAAGGAATCCTCTGAGGATAGTTGCTAATTCTCCATGATTGTGCCTGAATTGTCCCTTTAATTTCCCGGAAAAAATATTCTCAGGGACGATCCCATATTTTCGTATCTGATCTGTAACATCATGAAATTGACCTCCAGAACTGAAATTTGCATCCCCATGCATATAAACGAATCTACGCGCTTTGTCAGTATATGCATGTCTGGCGATGAACATTTCTGAAAGATCAACTTCTCCACCCCCGGCTCTCAGTATCTCTGATTCAAGAAATGAGTTTGCCGAAAAGATCCAGCAGGTTCCTGTACTCCCCTGATGTTTTACACTTGTTGCCGGAAGTTGTTTGGTGATCTTAAATTTATATGCAATTTTTTCTTTCTTTTTTGATTCTGAAAATGAAGCTGTCACTGTAAATATAAGAATAAAAATGATAATTTTTGTTAAAGTAGAATATTTCATATTGTCACCTTTTCCTGTGTAATTGAATAATAAAGCATTCTCAGTAAAAATGGAACCATTAAGATTAATTTCTTGCCGTATCCTTAATTAGTTCCCAGGCGGAGTCAATGTGCTTCTTCTCCTGATAGGTCTGCCCGATAATAAATCTTAATGTAAACTTTCCATTTAGTTTTGTATGGGTAAGATATAGCTTCCCTGTTCCATTTAGTTTTTCCATTAGTGAATTGTTGATCCTGTTTATCTCATCTATATCGTTTATACCGGGAGGGAGAAATCTGAAGCAAATAGTTGCAAACGGAACAGGAGCCATGATCTCAAAGTTCTCTTCTGAACTTATCTCCTCACTCAACTCTTTTGCCCATAAAGTGTGGGACCTAACTTTACTTTTCAGCTCCTCTGTCCCGAATGATCTCAGGACAAACCAGAGTTTTAATGACCTGAACCTTCTTCCGAGAGCAATACCCCAATCCCTGTAATTATTCACTCTCTCTCCTTCTGCAGTTCTTAAGTATTCCGGACGTATAGAAAAAGTATTAATTAATGCTTCGCGATCCTTAACGTAATAAGCAGAGCAGTCAAAGTTCGTGAACATCCATTTGTGGGGATTGAAGACAAAAGTATCTGCATAACTGATCCCTTCAATAAGGTATTTGTTCTCAGGCAGCATAAGGGCTGTTCCTGCATATGCAGCATCAATGTGGTACCAGATATCATGTTTTTTACATATCTCTCCGATTTCCTTTAAAGGATCAACTGCAGTTGAGCCTGTTGTCCCCAGTGCTGCTATAATAGCGAGAGGTTTAAATCCGTTCTTTATATCTTTTTTTATTAATTCTTCCAGCTCTTCTGATCGCAATGCAAAATTTTCATCAACCCCAACCTTGATAAGATTCTCACTCCCTATCCCTGATATCCTGACAGCTTTGTCGATCGATGAGTGGGCTTCAGAAGAACAATATACCCTGAACTTCATATCGTTACTTATACCTTTATCGTTCACATTAAATCCTGAATATTTTTCTCTGGCTGTCAGTATAGAACATAAGGTAGCGGTTGAAGCTGTATCCTGGATCACTCCGGTAAAGCCCTCAGGTAGGTTGATAAGTTTTGCTGTCCATTTCATTATCATTTCTTCAAGTTCAGTTGCTGCCGGTGAAGTTTGCCAGCTCATACATTGAGCTCCTATCGCTGCTGTGATTATTTCTGCAAGGACGGAAGGGAAACTATTGTTTGCATTAAAATAGGCAAAAAATGAGGGGCTTTGCCAGTGGGTGATCCCCGGTATTATTATTTCATCAAGGTCCTTTATTATTTTGCTATAAGGTTCGGGTTCTTCCGGAGCTTTCTCAGGAAGTTGCTTGAATATATCACCGGGGTTGACCTGAGATTTTACCGGATACTTCTCAATGTTCTGAAAATAATCTGCAACCCAGTCAACCGTTTCATGCGCATTCTTTCTGAATTCATCAATATTCATTTTTATTTCCTTAAAATTTAATTGATAATATTATAGAAGAATTGGCAAACTTGTTCTACAAAATAATTACTAAATATCTAATTTAGAAAATTCTAATGAGGATCGTTCACAGCATTTATTATAAGGAATGTATCACTTTCCACACGGATCTTTCTATCAAGTGTTTCAATTATAATGGTATACATACTGGATATAAGATCTCTGCTTATCTCTCCTCTGAACAAACCACTATTTGCAGTGCTTGGTGTAAGGAGGGTTGTTTGTACTCCATTCACAACTCTCCTTAGATAAATTTTCACCCGGCTATCCTGACTCCCGACACCGGTCTTCCTCCACATTACTCTGATTGGAAAAGGCAGTGATGTATTACCTAAGCTAAGCCTCCATGCGTGATCTTTTGGTGGATGTGTAATAACTATGGAGGGGAGGAGATATTTCAGATCTTTCTTGAGGTTGGGAAATTTGGTTTTTACTTTGATCAGTTTGCCGAAAGGTGTCGGTGGTGGTGTTCTCCTATCCTCAGCTATATCAATTTCTCTTCCTTCATTCACAATTGTAGGCGGTTCATTTATATTGAAGACCGGACTGTCGCCAATGCATTCATTATCAGCTGTTTTAATCCTGAGGATATAGTTACCTGCTGTATAGGTCGAAGCAATCTCCCATCTCATCGTACCGTTGTTGGGCCCGGTTAATTGTTCAACGAAATTTGCCTGATTGATCGAGTTTCTGAATATATTGATCTTCACATTTCTGTCAGTACATCCAGAACTGCGCCATGTTATATTAAAGAATGATCTTTTATACAAATTATTTCCGGCTTGCGGGGATGTGACATTGATACTCTGAGGATAAAGCATTCCAATTGATATCAAGATTGTAAAAGCTAATACGACATGTTTTTTCATTTTTTCTCCTGTACGTTACTAATATAAACCATAATGGTAGCATATTTCAATAAAATATTATTTTTTAACGATTTATACTATAAGAGAATTGACAAACTTGTTCCATCGGCCGATAAACAAATATTTATGTTAGAGAGGTTTAATGAGAGTCGTTCTCCGCATTCGTGATCTGGAACATTTCACTTTCAACACGAATCTTACCGTCCAGAGTCTGAATAATTATGGTATACATACTCGACCTGAGATCTCTACTAATTCTCCCGGTGAAAAGTCCGGTATTTCGAGTGCTTGGTGTGAGGAGAATTTTTTTTCGCATATACCGGTCTTGCACTTTTCTGAAAAGAATTATTTTTACCCGGCTGTCCTGGGACCCGGGGCCTGTTTTTTCCCATTGTACTCTGATCGGGAATGGAAGTGCTGTGTTTCCCAACTTAAGTCTCCAATTTGTTTCTTTTTTCGGATAATTTATTTTTATTGAAGAGGGTAAAGTTATATTCAGGTTTCTATTTAAATTCCGAACATTATTTCCAAGTGGGCGCAATTTCGGAGTAGAAGTATTCTGAGGTGAACCAGCTTCTTCAGTAGTCCAGTCTATTGTAGGAGGCTCACTGATTCTGAATGCCGGGCTGTCCCCGATGCAAACATTATCTGCTGTTTTTACTCTGATCATGTAATGTCCGGGTGAATAGCTTATCGGTATTGTCCAGGGTATTGTAGTAGCGTTTGATGTTAATAATTGTTGGACGAAATTTGCTTCAGAAATTGAATTCCTGAATATATTTATCTTAAAGTTCCTGTCGGTGCAATCTCTACTGGTCCATGCAATATTAACTGAAGAATTCTTATAAAAGGTACTTCCCGCCCTTGGGAATGTAACATTTATACCTTCTGCTGTGATGAATCCTGTAATAATTAAGACTGTAAATAAAAACAATAGGTTCTTTTTCATTTTTTCTCCTTTCTATATTTAATATAAACCAAGTTAGGTGGATATCTCAAGAAAAAATTATTTTGTTAAAGTTTACCAATTTCTTAAACATATTTGATTAAATTTCGTATGATTGTAGATATCCGTTATAATAAGAAAAAATAAGAGGAAAACAATGGAAAAAAAGAGTAAGAAAACTTTGTTATTTATAGCATTATTGATCATTGCATCATTTCTTTTAATGACTTTTCTGGGAACTTTTAAAAAAGAACCCCAAAAAAAGCCTAAGAAAGTTGTAAAACGTTTTGTAAAAGTATCTGAAGTGAAATACAGTGATATTTCATCTGAGATCGAGGAATTTGGAAGGGTTATATCACTTGAAAAAGTCGATATTTTATCAGAGGTAAGAGGGAAAATAGAATCAGGTAATGTCCCTCTGAAAAAAGGTCAGCGGTTCAGGAAAGGGGATCTCCTGCTAAAAGTTTATGACAAAGAGGCAAAGCTTGCACTGAAGGCAAAAAAGAGCCGCTTTCTGAACTTGATCGCAAATCTTCTTGCTGATTTCAAAATAGATTTTCCGGAAAGATTTGACAGATGGAAAGAGTTTTTTGACAGTATTTCAATTGATAAGATATTACCGGACATGCCTGAAACAAAGAGTAAGAATGAGAAGATCTTCCTGGCATCAAGAAATATTCTTAGCGAGTTTTATTCTATTAAAATGGATGAGGTTGTTTTAAAAAAATATACGATCTTTGCCCCATTCTCCGGAAGTTATACTTCGGTTATGATGGAGGTAGGTAGTATTGCCAATCCCGGAGCCCCGATCGCAAAGGCAATAAGGACAGACAGGATGGAGATCGAAGTTCCTATAGACAGTAAAGGTGTAAAATGGGTAAAGCTGGGTGATAAGGTTGATATCGAAATTGATAAAGGAAGAGGTATCATCCTGGAAGGGAAGGTAGTAAGGGTATCCCCATTCATAGATCAGGGGACTCACTCTGTTGCAGTATTTATAGGTTTTGAAAATAAAACTTCAGACCCTCTGTTTTCAGGAGACTATCTCAAAGTGGTATTTTCAGGGATAACCATCAGCAATGGAATGAAGATAGCAAGAAATGCAGTTTTCAATAATAATGAAGTATTTCTTGTTAAAGATAATAAGTTGATGAAGACAGAGATAAATGTTCTCAAACTTGATGCAAAAATTATTATATTTAACGGACTTGAAGTTGGTGAACTTCTTGTTGTAGAACCGCTGATAAATGCCCGTGACGGATCTCCTGTAGAACCACGAAGGTGACAAGATGAAGAAACTTATCACCACATTTATAAAATTTCCTTTCTATTCAAATCTTATAGTCCTTTTCCTGGTCGTTGCCGGTGTCATCGGGTTGCTGAATATGAATAAATCATTCTTCCCTGAGAGGTCAAACAGGGATATTGTCATTTCAATGGTTTATCCAGGAGCATCTCCCAAAGAGATGGAAGAGGGGATTACAACAAGGATCGAAGAAGCAATAAGGAGTATAGTCGGAATACTTGAGATGTCCTCTACGTCATCTGAAAATTTTGCTATTGTAAGGATAACAACTACAGGTGAGTTTGATATAGATACTACCCTGATGGAAGTGAAAAATGCCGTTGACTCTATCAGTTCCTTTCCGGTGGATGCGGAGAAACCGGTAGTTTTCAAACAGCGTGCAACTACACGTGCGATGTTTCTCGGGCTTTCAGGAGATGTCGATCTCCTTACCATTAAGAAGTATGCAGATCAGATAGAATATGATCTTCTTACTTCAGGTATTGTTTCTCAGGTAAGTATATTCGGATTCCCGCAACTGGAAATTTCAGTTGAAGTTCCGGAAGAGGTACTTAGAAAATATAATCTCACATTTGATATGATCTCCAGAGCTATTGCACTTAATAATCGTGACCTTTCTGCAGGATTGATAAAATCAAAGAGTGAAGAGATCCTTATAAGATTAAGGGCAAGAAGTGTAAGGCCGGAAGATATTGGTGAGATAGTACTCAGAGCTGAAAGTGACGGTAGTTATCTTAGGATAAGAGATGTTGCCGATATTAAGTTGAAATTTGCCGATGTTTCCAGCCGGGCTCTTATGAATGGCAAGAAGGCCGTTTATATATCTGTTGAAAAACTTGCGAACGAAGACCTCGAAAAGATCTCTGTTGATATAAGAAAATATATTTCAGATTTCAATGAAAAAAATAAGGGCATAAAACTTGAAATAACTTTTGACTTCCTTGATATCCTTGAACAAAGACTTGATCTCCTCTATCGAAATGGCGGGATAGGGCTTTTTCTGGTTATACTCTCTCTCGGATTTTTCCTTAGTTTCAGATTATCTTTTTGGGTTGCCTGGGGTATTCCGGCCTCATTCCTGGGGATGTTTATTGTTGCCGCAGGTCTCGGAATTACCATTAATATGATCTCATTATTCGGAATGATTCTTGTTATAGGTATTCTGGTTGATGATGGCATTGTCATAGCTGAGAATATATATCAGCATTTTGAAAAAGGGAAAAGTCCAAAAAGGGCTGCAATTGACGGCACTATGGAGGTCCTCCCTGCAGTTGTTACATCTGTGACCACTACCATAATTGCATTCTCTCCTCTGATGGTACTTGAAGGGATGATGGAATTCATGTATGAGATGGCATTTGTTGTTGTTTTCAGCTTATTGTTCTCACTTTTTGAGGCTTTCCTGGTTCTCCCGGCACATATAGGTAAGGAATATGTGCTCAGATCTAAAAAAAGGGCTACCTACCTTTCGAAGTTAAGATCAAAACTTGATAAGTTCATGGATTTTATGAGGCATAAATTATATGGCAGGACCCTGAAAATGATAATTAACTGGAAATGGGTTGTTGTAACTATTCCGGTTGCACTCATTCTGATAACGATCGGTTTGTTCCGGGGAAATATTCTTAAAGCTACGTTTTTCCCATCCATCCCTTTTGATTCATTTATTGTTAATGTTGCATTTAAACCGGGAACCGGTGAAGACAAGACCATGAAGCATCTGAAAGATTTTGAACAGGTTATCTGGGATGTCAACAAAAAATTAATGGAAGAGCAGAATACTGATAATCCATTCATTAATCACACTTTCCTGAGTCTCGGGAATAGTTTTAACGGTCAGGAAACCGGCTCCCATGCAGGGAATGTTAATGTCATGATGAAGGATATGGAGGGTAGGGCTATATCCAGTTTTGATATTGCTGAAGCAGTAAGGAAGAAGATCGGTGTTGTCAAAGAAGCTGAAAAGTTTAGTGTAGGAGGACGGAATAGATGGGGTAAACCCGTTTCTGTCAGCTTGCTGGGCAAAGATTTGGAAGAACTTAATCATGCAAAATTAATGATGATAGAGAAAATGGAAGAGATGGCCTCCCTGAAAAATGTAGCTGATAATAATGCTATTGGCAGGCAGGAGATCCGGTTAAAACTGAAACCGAGAGCATATTTCCTGGGGCTTGACAGGAGCTCAGTGGCAAACCAGATAAGGCAGGGATTCTATGGCAGTCAGTCTCAGAGACTTCAATCCGGGAAAAATGAGATCAGGGTGTGGGTGAGGTTCCCGAAGGAGGGTAGAGAGAACATAGGGAAACTGGATTCAATGAAGATCAGGACACAATCCGGTTCATTTCCGTTGATAGACCTTGTGGAATATGAAATAGTGAGAGGGCCGGTTAATATTCAAAGATTTAATAGTTCCAGGGAGATCAGGGTCGAAGCTGATCTTTTGGACCCTTATGAACCTGTCCCGCCGATCCTCCAAAAACTTGCAGCAGAGGCTATCCCTGAAATGCAGAAAAAATACCCTGGAGTCAAAGTGCTCTATCAGGGGCAGAGGAAGGAGAGTGACCGGGCGCAGCAGAGCCTTGGAAAGTATTATGGTATCGCTTTTGCCATGATCGTTATTGTTCTGATGATACATTTCAAATCATTCTCACAGCCGTTCATCATTCTGATGATGATACCACTTGCATGGATAGGAGCAACCTGGGGCCATATTCTGGAGGGGATACCTATATCTATATTAAGTGCCTGGGGAATGGTTGCATTATCGGGTGTGATAATAAATGATGCTGTAGTTTTTTTATCCAAATATAATAGTAATCTTCTTGAAGGAAATAAAATAGAAGATGCAGTGTTTAATGCAGGGATTTCAAGGTTCAGGCCTATAGTCCTAACATCTTTAACAACTGTTCTGGGCCTTTATCCGATAGTTCTGGAAAAAAGTTTTCAGGCACAATTTCTCAAGCCGATGGCAATATCTCTTGCTTACGGTGTTATGATAGGTACAGCTTTTTTACTTATACTGTTTCCAGCGCTTATATTGATCCTTAATGATATAAAATATAGTTTCAGAAAATTCTTAACAGGGAAAAAGATAGAAAGAGAAAGTGTTGAAAGAGCAATCATAAACAGCAGGATTGAAATTGAATAATAGAGAAATTCGGAGAACGATAAAATGAACAGAAAATATATTTTAGTTATGGTAATTTTTGGATTAATTGTCGGGCAGGGTTATGTAAGCAGTGAAGAACTGACACTTGCCGGTGCGATCAAAAAGGGGTTGAAAAATAATTTCGGGATAAGGATCTCAAAAGAGAACCTTAAGATAGCAGAGAACAACAATACATGGGGGATGGCCGGAAGATATCCGACATTAAGCCTTAGTGCCCAATCTCTTAACAACTGGAATAATGATCAATCCCCGGAAGATCCTGATGAAAGGGTAGAATACAGGTCGAACCTCCTGTTGCCAAATCTTAATCTCAGATGGACCCTGTTCTCAGGATTTTCCATTTCTATTACCAAACAAAAATTTGATCTTCTCAACAAGCTGTCTGAAGGAAATAGTGCAGTAATTGTTGAGAATACAATTCAGGGAATAATTTTGTCATATTACAAAGTTCTTCTGGAGAATGAGAAAGTAAAGGTCCTTAGTGAATTGAAGAAGCTTTCAGGGGACAGGATGAACTATGTAAATATCAAGAAAGATCTGGGTGTGATTTCAACCTATGAGGCATTGCAGTCTAAGATCGCCTTCCTCAATGATAGTGCAGGCTTAGCTGCTCAGCAGATCAATTACAGGAATGCAAAGAGGAGCCTTAACCTGGTTCTGGGTGAAGGGATAGAGAAGGAATATGAGCCGACAGATCAATTCAGTGTTGAGCTGGATAATTATGAATTAAGTGACCTGCGTAACAAAATGCTTTCGAATAATAAAACACTGAAAAATCAGTATATTAATCTTCAAATATTAAAAAGAGATCTTTCATTAAGTAAGAGTCCTCTTTTTCCATCTGTTTCATTGAATGGCGGGATCAACGGAAGCCGTGCCGGTTTTAAGTATTCAGGAATACCTGAAATTGTCTCGAAAAGTTATGATTATTATGTGAATATGAGTATAAACTGGACTCTATTTAATGGTGGAAAGGTTAAAACTGCCATAAAAAATGCAAAAATATCTGAAAAGATCGGAAATCTTAAGCTTAATGAGATGAAATTTACTCTGGATAATACCCTCCTGAGCCTTTATGAAACTTATAATCTCAGGAAGGAATTGTTAAGACTCGCTGATGAGAGCCTGAAGAGTGCATCGCTAAATCTTAAGATCTCTTTTGATAAGTATAAATCCGGATCGATCAATTCATTCAATTACAGGGATGTTCAACTTTTATATCTTAATGCCGCACTTTCAAAGCTTCAGGCAATTTTCAATATCATTGATTCAAGATCGGAATTAATGAGAATAACCGGTGGTATGATAGATCAGAACTAGCTTTTAAATTTGAAAAAAAACTGAAAATAAGTTAAATTTTTCAGTAGGAACAATGTACCGGAGAAATAAATATTCGGTTTTTAATTTAAAATCAGCAGTACTTTTTTTATCTATAGTTCTACTTTTTCAAAATTACCAGGCAATAAATAACTTTTCTGAGGAAAGACTCGAGTGTTTTATGATCATGGCAGGGAAGGGTACTACATCTGATGGTTCGGTTATGCTGGCTCATAATAATGATCTTAGCGGAAAAGAAGCTTCTCTAATAGAAAAATATCCACGTGTAAAATATAAAACGGGTGAATATGTTAGTTTCCCAACCGGGTTAAAGATCCCACAGGCAGGCGAAACATTCGAGTGGATGGTTCTCCGTATTTACAAAGGATTTTCCGAAGGAGATGCTGTTGCAGTCAATGAGTTTCAGGTTGCAATAGCGGGAGGGCTTGCACTTGGTGATGATAGAAATGAAAAAGCTGTTGAAGCTGACCCGCTTTTAAAAAAAGGATTGACCGGAGGAGTCCGTTATATTGCTCTGCAAAGAACGAAGACAGCACGTGAATGTGTTGAGTTGATTGGTTCTCTGTATACTAAATATGGAGTTGCCTATCCAAGTGGAGTCGGGATTGCTGATCCGGATGAGATCTGGTATATAGAATCGGGAGGAGGGAGGTCCTGGGCAGCTATCCGTATTCCTGACGATACTATATGGGTGCAGGCAAATGGATTCAGGATCGGTGAGATCGATTTTGAGGATAAAGCAAATTTTCTTTCCTCTCCAGACCTGAAAAAATTTGCCTTACATAAAGGCCTGTGGAATCCTTCAGAGGGAAAGTTTCATTTTGCAAAGGCATTTGGTAAGAAAAAGAGATCAAAAACGAACAGGTTCTATAATTCACGAAGAGTATGGCGGGGAATAAGCCTGCTTGCACCGGAGTTGAAACTTGACCCGGACTTACAAGAATTACCGCTATTTATTAAACCGGAAGAAAAGATTGATATTAAAAATTTGTTTTCAATTTTAAGGGATCATTATGAAGGAACAGAATATAATATTTATGCTGAAAACAGAGCTGATATCAAAGAACGGGCAATAGCAGTGCCCGGGTCGGTCCATACAAACGTTTTACAATTAAGGGGATGGATGCCTGATGATATCGGTGCGGTTTTATGGGCCGGAGTAGGCCCGGCACCATTTGCGATATATGTCCCTTACTATTTTGGGATAAATGAGATATCAAAACCTTTTTCCACAGCCGGCAGAGATTATTCAGATGAATCTGCGTTCTGGACATTCAGATCGCTTTGTGACCTGGTAGTTCCGAAATTCAATGAATTGGCAAAACGAATTATTTGCGATTGGGAGAAATTTGAAACAAATGAATTGGAGACTCAATTAAAAGTTGAAGAAAAGGCTATTGACCTTTTTAATAAAAACAAGAAAGAAGCAAAAATCTGGTTAACATATTATTCCAGTCATCTTAGTTTAAGATCACTTGAAAAAGCAAAAAATATGCTCAAAGGGCTTCATAATAAATGAAATATAATTCAGATTTTGAAAATATGCTTGGATTGAAAAAGTGTTTTAATTGCAATAAAATAATTGTTAAATAAATCATATACCTGTATTTGGGTTGAAAGATTAGGAGAATTAAATGAAAAGAGTTTTATTTTTTGTAATTACTATTATTTTTACAATGAGTGTTTTTCCATCAGACAATGACCTTTTAACTATTGGAAAATCAAAAAATAGATATGATATAGGGAAAATTGAGAAGGGTCAGATTGCTGACACAAAGTTAGATAAAAAAATCAGTATGAAAGACATGGTGAAAAGTAGTCTTAAATCTGATGTTTTTGTAATAGGAGAAATGCACAATAGTTATGACTGTCATAAGTTTCAAGCTGATTTTATTGAAGCTCTGTTTAAAGCTTATCCGAATATAATTGTTGGTTTTGAGTTTTTCCAGAGAAAAGATGATCCTGTACTCGAAAAATGGAGACTTGGAAAAATCACCGAGGATGAACTTTTAAAAGAAACCGGATGGTTTGAAAAAGGCTCATATCATTATCATTACACAAAAATGATAATGGACCTGGCTAAAAAATATAAAATTAAACTTGCAGGACTTAATATTCCGAGATCAATACTTAGAAAGGCTTCAAGAAAAGGTTTTGCGACCCTGACAAAAGAAGAGAAGAAACTATTTCCGACTATAAATGTATTAAATAAAGATCATAGATTTTTTATACAAAGAGTTTTTGGTGAATTTACAATGCAGATGCCTCCATTCTGGTTTGATAATATGTATGCAGCTCAGAAAATATGGGATGTTGTTATGGCTGAATCAATGATTAAAGTCTTAAAAAAGAACAAAGGTTATAAGGGAATTATTATTGCCGGCAATAATCATGTTGTCTATAAATTGGGAATTCCTTTCAGGTATAACTTATCAAAAAAAAGAGCTAAAATAACAACTATTATACCTGTTTATTTGCCAGAAAAAAAAGAGGAAGATAATGTTGATGAAAACCCAATGATGAAAAAAATGAAAGGTTCATTAAATCCGATTGCAATTTATTCAAGAGGAATTGGAGATTTTGTTTTTCTGATAGAGAGTTCAAATGATAATATATATAAAAAGTTCGGTATTAAGGAGAAATTTAAAGATAATAAATTAATTGTAGAAAAGGTAACCAAAAAAAGTGCAGCTAAAGAATACGGAATAAAAAAGGGCGATATAATAAAATCTGTTAACGGAATTGAAATTAAAAAAAAAGGACAACTTGGACATTATTTATATAAAAACTTTGAAAAAATTGATCTTGTGTTTGAAATCACTAAGGAAATAAAGAGAAAGAAAGATAAAAAGGAAACTGAAACAAATAAAAAAAACATGAAAATGAAATAGATATTAATTGACAACCATAGTAAACAAAAAGTGTATAGAGAGTGGTATTGTGGTCGCTAAATTGGAAAATTGTTTTTGTTTCATCTTTTTCCATCGGGGATTCTGAAGAATAACTGGTTAATAAGAATTAATACTGCAAGGATCAGGATGGAAATATAAATAGTTGAGATTTCAGATATATATCCCAGAATAGGAAGAAGTATTATTTTCATAAGAGATCTGAAGAATGAATCAACAGAAAGTATCGTCGCCCGGTTATCAGATGATATATTATCATTTATCTCTGTCGTAATCGCAGGACGTCTGATATGTCTAAGAAAAAACAGCACGAAGAAAAGAAAAATTATAATACGGGAATTTATGTTCAATCCCAGAAGTAGAAGAGGAATAAATCCGAGCCATCCGGTAATATTTGTAAGAGTAGCCCTGCTTATTCTTCTCTCTGCTAGAAAAATATATCTTGAACCGAAAGCAGTAAGAATAAATATCAATGTATATATTGCTCCGAACCATTGAAGCGGGACATCTACATTAACCATATACGGTTGAAAGTATATCTCTACAGTTTCAGCACATATCATAAAGATTGAGGAATTAATTATCAGCTTCAGAACAATTCTGTTATCCCTGACTTCTTTTATTGCAGTAGTGAAGTGTTCTGTCATACCTGAAAATCTGGTTGATCCGGAATTTGAATTTTCTTTTATCTTTTCATATGTTAGTGCATTAAATACATTCAGTATTGAGGGGATAAGAGTAAAAAGAAAAACGGTATTGTAGCCGAATTTTAAGGCAATGAATCCTCCGATAAGTGAGGATGAAGCTTCACCCAGCCGTCCCCAGAATTTCCCCTTTCCAAAAACTTCGCTTGGAGAAATATCAGATCTGGTTTGTTTCAGGTAATCATAAATAAATGCTTTATGGGTTCCTGATTTGAAGGCTTTATTCAAACCCAAAAATATCATAGCGGCAGTGAATAAAATAAAATTTTCTGCAAAATAAAAAATGAAATATGCCGGAATCAGAAAAGATCTTGAGAGGATAAGAATGAATTTTTTACCCAATCTGTCAGCCAGGATACCGCTTGGGATCTCCATAATGAAAATGACGGCACTTTCAATTGCATACAGGATGAATATTTCCGTATATGAAAGTTTGCTGAATTGGAGGAACAGGATCATGATCGGGATGAAATATCTCTGTGTTTTCAGAAACTCGGTTAGATAGAATTTGTATATCTGATTCATTTTTGATCTGAGAATCTTATCTGTTCTTCGATTGTTTTAATCCCCTTGAATAATAGCAGTTCAAATAATGGAAGAAAAGTATAGATAGATGTTACTTAAAAAAATAACCGGGTTTAATCTGAAAAATCTTAAAATAGATACTATATTAACTGAAGATATGTAGTATCAAATTAAATAGGAGGGATGAAATGCCTTTGGAAAAATTAATTGATTTTCTTGAGGAGAATGATGTTAAATTTACACGGATCATCCATTCCAAAGCCTATACTTCACAGGTTATTGCTCATCATGCCCATATTTCCGGAAATATGCTGGCAAAAACTGTTGTACTCAAAGATCCGGATGGGAAGTTCTGGATGGCCGTTGTTCCTGCGAATTATCAGGTAAATCTTCAGGAAATCTCAAATGTTTGTGGAAAGGGTCTTAAGTTAGCCACTGAGGCTGAGTTTACTAATCTTTTCCCCTGTTGTGAAACTGGAGCAATGCCCCCGTTTGGAAATCTTTTCGGGATTCCGGTTTGTGTTTCAGAAACTCTGGCTACAAATAATGAGATTGCTTTTAATGCAGGTGATCATAAGGAATTATTACAAATGAGTTTTGCAGACTTCATCAGGCTGGTTAAACCGGTTATTGCACAATTCTCAAAAAAAAGATCCTAGTTCTTTTTTCCCTTTGTAGTTTGTATTATATTCTCGAGTACATTTATGTAAGCTTTAAATTCTTTGGTCCCCTTTGTGGTGGCACTGCATGTGGTTCGTGGTTTTTTCCCTGAGAAACTTTTTTCAATTTTGATAAATCCCAGTTTTTCCAGTTTGGAGAGGTGAGAGCTTAAATTTCCATCAGTAGCTCCGGTAGATTTTTTTAAAAAATTAAAATCAGCTTCAATGTTGGTTATCAGGACTGACATGATCCCGATCCTTACCGGTGAATGGAGAACCGGGCTGAGTTTTATAATATCTATTTCAGGCATTTTTCTTATATTCTCTTTTTAATATATAAGCAGGTATCAGATAACTCTGGATTATTAACGGAACAAAAACGAGAGTGCGATATCTTGAGTCAAGGTATATCATTATTACTGACGAGATAAACCAGAGAACTCCGCTCCACTTAAGATAACTCCAATTTACGATACCTCCGATAGTGAAGAGTAGGACGCCGGTGATTATTGATACAATTATCGGGATTACACCAAAATTGTAAATTTTTAATATGGGGAATACAAAACCTGCCAAAACATATGCAATCCCGGATGAAAAGCTCAGATAGGTGATCGCATTCTGAGTATAAGTTTTTACCTCACATGTATTTATCTCTTTTTTTACAAGCAGTATCTGTATAATTACTGCAATTCCCATGATAGCCATCCAGTTAATCCAGATGTACCTTGGCTGTTTTATCAGTATCAGAAAATTCATTCCGGTTACTGCCAGAATTACTGCCAATCCCCACAGATAAAGGAATTTCCACTGGTTAGCAGTCCCCTTTTTTGTTTTTTCGATCATTTCTCTAATGAATTGTAAATTTTGTTCTGCATTTTGATCATTCATGTTTTTCTCCTTTGTTTTGACTTATTGATCCAGGTTTTAATTCTAAATGGATGTTGTCAGTTTTTATTTGACTATTATAAAACTTGCTCAGATTACTATTCTGTAAAAAAAGTAAGAACACGATGATAAGTAAAATAAATATAAATATCAGTTTTTTCATTTAATCTCCTGCGCAAAGAACTTTGTCATGCAAAGCAAAAATAATATACTTTTATAATTTTGTCAACATTTTTATTTTTTTATTACATTATTTAGAGTAGGGGGAATAATGTTAAGGAAGTTCTCAATTATATTAGTACTGTTTTTATTTCTGTTTTCAGGTCTGATGATCAGTCCTGATGATCCATCCGAATTCGGAGTTAAAGATCTTATCGGGACATGGACCGGGTACGGTGCAGGGGAAGAGGTGAGGTTCCGTCATAAACTTGGATTGCTGACCTTAACTGTAAAACATAAAACCGAATTTGTTTTTGTTATAAATGAAAAGGGTGAGGTAGAAGGAGAAGGGAGCATAACCTATGACCTTACCAATAATACGTCAGGCCTTGATGACATAGTTGCCGGTGTTCACTCTCTCATGGGAATGGCACAGGTTCCCGGGACCGGAAGTGTTATAGCGGATAAGATGGGGGAGGGAACCCGCGATGTCAAGGGTGTTACAAAGATACAATATGATGCTCCCCATCTGAAGAACGGCCCTGAATTAAGGCATTTCAAGTTTAAAGGAAAGATCAACAGAGGGAAAGTCAGAGACAGATTTGGAAAATTCCCCGAATCCTTTTATATTGAGATCGAAGAGGTAAAGGATTTTACTTTAATGGGAGGTAAACCTGACAATATTCTTCTTGCGGAATATGAGGTCAATAAAGTTAAGACTGATGCAAAATTCCCATGCTGGTCCCCTTTCATAAACGGCCCCGGTGTGATCAGAAAAGGCCCGGGTACAGTTCATATTGCTGAGTTCCAGAGGAAAGGAAAGAACAGAAAAGGGAAGAAGGTCTGGCAGGAATACAGCTACGTATGGCTTGCCCGACAGGTAAGTCCAGATACAAAATAGTTATTTACATATTTTTATAATTCAAGAATTTCAGATTCAGTTGCTCTCGATCCATCCAGTACATATGCAACAACCTTATAGTATTCTTTCTCTCCTGTTATCAAAGGAATATCTATATAAGTATGTTCCCCTCCGGTTTCAAATATCTGCAGAAATTTCCATTTTCCATTCACACTTTTAAACAGGACATAAGAACCAATTTCGAGTGGTTTGAAAGGATGTTCGATGATACTGATCTTGATTTCAGCGAATTCTTTTTTCATTGTCCAGGAGCCGTCTGTTTTCCTGATACCACTGAGGGTGATCTCCGGAGGGTAGGCATCGGGTAGGAATCTCACTTTTACTGAATGGTTGGTATGAACACTCTGAATAATGTAAGGGTTGGAGATGGTCATGGGATTTCCATTGTCGGTAATGGATGCGATCCTGTAGCCTGTAAACGGAGTTATTGTTATAGAGGCGTTCTCTCCCGGTCTCACCCACTGGTCGGCTGGTGATATCTCACCGTTTCCTCCATCAACTTCAGCTGTAACCTTATACACCAGTTCTTTGAAGGTGACAATCACATCATGATCGTCCTGAACATTGTATATTCGGTACGGGTTCTGAACAACGGTATTAATCCCGTTATCATTAATACTTCCTACCATATATCCGGGTGCTGGATTGAGGTTGATCGAAGCAGTTTGTCCCTGAATAGTGGTCTGACTAACAGGAGATACTGATCCGTTCCCCCCTGATACGGAACAATTTATATCAAATCCCATACTTAATTCAATTAAAAATGCATCACTATCCGGCTGATCCCCCTGGTATTGATTAAAGGTAGGGAAATTACTGCTTCTGGTTGAGCCAACAACAAAAACCTGCCCTAAATGATTGATCACAATCCCATTAGCTTCATCAAATCCACTACCTCCGAGATAGGTTGAAAATATCAGGGTAGAATTAAAATCACCATTGGTATTTATTTTAAATATAAAAGCATCATAATCTCCCTGATTATCCTGGAAATGATTAAGGACAGGGAAATTACTGCTTTCGGAATAACCGGTTATGTATGGATATCCTGATTCATCAATGTCAATACTTTTACCAATATCATCTCTACTTCCTCCAAAATATGTAGAGAATAATAAACTGGAATTTCCACTCAGGGTAGTATCGACCTTTGTTACAAATACGTCTTTAAATCCCTGGTGTTTCTGGATCTGATCCCGAATCGGGAAATCAGTACTGTCGGTGTTCCCTGTGATATAAGCAATTTCGGATGAATCTAAAGATATGCTGTTGCCTGTATCAGTACTATTTCCTCCCAGATATGTTGAATATAGCAGAGATTGGGCGCCACTTTGATAGGGATCAATTTTTGTTATAAATGCATCAATACCTGTCTGATCAGTTTGAAAATGGTTGAAAATCGGGAAATCTGAACTGAGTGTTTCTCCAGTTATATATATATAATTATTAGCATCTATTTCTATCCCATAAGAAAAATCATATCCATTACCGCCCAGGTATGTTGAATATAAAAGACTGGAAGACCCGGATTCTTTTGTATCCAGTCTTGTTATAAAGATATCTCTTTCTGGCTGATCCCCCTGATATTCGTTTAAAACAGGAAAATCTGAACTGAAAGTTGTGCCGGTTACATAGACAATTTCATTATCATCAGTTTCAATTGCATGCGCAAAATCAATGTTGTCACCACCGAGATAGGTTGAATATAGCAATCCTGATGGCCCGTTCTGAGTTGTGTCAAGTTTTGTAACAAATGCATCAGAATCATTATTATCTCCCTGATATTGATTCAGAACAGGATAATCAGAGCTATAAGTGAATCCAGATATATAGGCATATCCATTATCATCAGCAAAGATACTAGTAGCTGTGTCATAACCAGAGCCTCCCAGATAGCTGGAATAGATCAGACTTGATGTTCCACTTTGAGATGTATCTATCTTAGATATAAAAACATCAGTATCAATATCATCTAATTCATATTGATTCAATGCCGGGAAATCAGTACTCTCTGTATAACCAATAATATAAACATATCCGTTGTTATCGGCATCGATTCCCATCCCGCGTTCAAATCCGCTCCCGCCCAGGTAGGTGGAGTAGGT
>JAOZUQ010000003.1:0-1616 GCA_029938635.1 Candidatus Aminicenantota bacterium | reverse complement strand
CAGAACTACCGGATCGATTATAAGAATTTTATTCCTGTCATACTTTCCTGTGGTGAACCCGAAGGTGGTTTTGGAGAATTTCTTGAAAGCAGAGGATATTTCCTTTTTGCTCCTCTCCCTCTGGGAGAGGTTGGGTGAGGGATTGGAGGGCGAATCGCCATTCGCCCCTACAGATTGTTGGTATGCAAATGGCTTTTTATGAATAAGGGTTCCGAATTGTGTTGTGATATCGAGATCACCTTTTTTGTTTATCTTTATCTTTTTAACATTTTTATATTCAAATTTGATGCCCGAGGGATCTCCACCCGGGTGAATGATCCAGTCATATTCGATCTGTTTCCCGATCCCATACACTTTAAGGTCGATATTTTTATAAAGATTTTTATAAAGAACAGTTCCCGAAGTGGGAACTCCTCCAACCCAATTACTTTTGCTATTTCCCTTGAAATAATTGATTTTAAGTTTTTGAATCTCAAGAGGAATAATTTCCGGGTTCCTGTTGGCTCCGATAAATAGTAAGCGTGAAACATCCCTGGAAACATTCCTTTGATCTCTATCTGTCCCCTGCCTCCTGTCTCCTGTCCCCTCTATTCTGATGCTGTCGAACACCAGCCCCTCCTTTGTGATCCATAAGGTATATCCCGGAGTTTTGGCATAAAACACAGCCGCATCATGAACCTGTCCTTTGTTGTGGATGAAGTAGAGGGGAATGTTTCCGAAATTAACATCGGGGATAATTTTGCATCCCGGATTTTTTGTTTTTGGCTGGATTTTTTTCTGATGTCCGGGTCTCAGAGGTTGATGTGAAACAACGGAATCGGAAAACTGAAATATTGCCAGAATAAATAAGATTAAAATAAATAAAGGGGTCCTGTTTTGTTTAAACATTATACTCCTCCGTTAAGTATTTATTTAAATTTAAACTTAAAAACAGGGGTAAGGGAAGAGGTTGCAGTTTGAGATTTGTTGAAAACTAGATTTTCCATTTGTTAATTAATTAATATATTTTTATATTAACAAATTGAAAAAGTTAAAACAAAAATTAAATCAATATGTGGACTAGTAGACCAATTCTTCTATATGGAGTTCCCATTGTTCAGATTCTTCATTATCCACCAATTGATAAAATTTATTATTGTGGAATGTATAGATATGTTTTTCGAGGGGGTTTATTTCGGCAACTTTCAGCCAAACTGAACCAAGCAGATCCCCTTTAAAGTTGAGTATCAGAAATCTTCTTTTTTCATTTTTCTTTTCATGAGTTTCCGCATAGATTCTGTTATCAGATACATAAATTTCATGGATGGATGGAAAATATTTTGGGAAAGTAAACCATTCTTTTACAGCATCATAGTATTGTTTGTATTCGGGGTAGTTTTTATAATAATTTTTGTATCTAATTTTGTCTGTCTCTGTAATTTTCACCTTATTTACATCAGGTTTTATCGACCGGATCTTTTCCCCCTCAGAAGAAAATAAAAGGATCTCACTTTTTCCCCCGTTTACAAATATTTTATCTCCCCAAACTCTGAAGTTCCCCTGATTTCTGACAAGGTGGATCTTCTGATTTCCAAACTGAAATTTAAAAGGGATCTTATGGATTTCTTTTAACTTTT
>JAOZUQ010000089.1 GCA_029938635.1 Candidatus Aminicenantota bacterium | reverse complement strand
ATAGGAGATCGCCTTGATTCGTTTTGTAGCTGACGGCTGCTCAAGCATCGTATACATCATTACCTGCTTCATCTGACTGATCTCCTGAGACATAGACTGAATTTTCACATTATTGTTATCAATGCGGCCTGACCAACTTCCCAGATACCATCCGAAAACGACAAGTGTAAGACTATAAGCAAGCCGGAATGCATATTTTTTTCTGAACATACTATTGATAAAGGTTCCGAATTGAGAGCTTTTATCACTATATGCATCTTTGTGGAGGTCAAGAGACCTGTAAAAATCTGTGTCAAGTTTACTGCTTGTTTCCGGAACCTCGATTTCATCCAGCATTGAATATAATTTATCCATATCCTCCAATTCCACCTTGTCATACCCGGCTTGTATCAGCCTATTTTTCAATTCCTCTTTATCATCTGCCGATATATCGGGGGAGAGAAATTCTGCCATCCATTTTTCTATTATTTCCTTTTTCATTTTTCGGGTACCTCCATCTTTGAAAAAATATCCTTTAATTCTTTTAATGCTCTGAAAACACGGCCCTTCACAGTATTTTCACTGCAATTAAGAATTCTGCCGAGTTCCTTATATTTCAATCCATCGATCTTACTTAATATCAATATTTCCCGTTTATCCGAAACCAGTTTGAGCATCGCTCTGTTAAGCATGTCAAATCCTTCATACCTGATTGTATTTAATTCATGGTCCTGATCTTCGAAGGAATTAAATTTTTCAGGATCTTCGCTAAACACATACTTGTTCTGTTTCCTGAAATGATCAACGCTTACATTATGAGCTATACTGTACATCCAGGTTGAAAATTTCCCATATCCACGGAAGCTGCCCTTATATTTCAGAATTTTTATAAATACTTCCTGAACCATATCTTCACTCACATCCCTGTCGTAAGTAATCTTAAAAAAAAATCCGAAAAGGTTTCTCTTATGCCTTTCAAACAGTATCCCCAATTTGTCAAGATCGTTCCCCTTCAATTGCATCATAAGTTCATTATCTGTATTCAAAATGGTTCCCGTTTGTTTTCAGAATTTATCTTTCAAATTCTTACCGTTAACATTATAACGTCTCAAACAGAAAAAGGTTATGGAAAAAAACTTTTCTATTTCCGGCTCTCCCTTTGATTATCTATTACAAATTTGTTAGCCTAAATAATCAGGAGTATAAAATAGAAAGAAAATCATATATCCTATGGATCGCACAATTTATTATAATTTCACTGATTTTTTTAACGTCAAACTCATGCTGCTGTCAGCCCCCTGATATTAATCAATTAGCTGTCGAGTATCTTCAGAAATGGAAATTATTTTATCCCTCAGAAGCTCTTGCTGCAGGAGACAAAGGATCGGCTCTCAGGTTTGAAGATTTTTCGGACAATAATATTCAGAAGTGGATAAAGTTTAATGAAGAAATTCTTCTGAAAATATCTGAGAACAAGTATAAATATAAATTATTGCTCGATGAGAAGATAGATATGAAGCTTCTTGAGAGGAAAATAAATCAGGAAATTTACAAATGGAAGAACGATAAAGCCCACTTAAATTCACCTTCATTATATGAAAATTTGATCTCCCAGGCCTTTACTCACATTATTGCACGTCCCCTGAAAGATAGATCAGCCATGAGAGAGGCTGTTACAACCCGCCTGCATGGAGTCGTCCGCTTATGCCAATCAGCAGTCGTTCAATTAGAGAACGGGGCTCCTGAAAGATCAACCGGTGCTGCACACAGCTTGAAAAACACTGCCGGATTTTATAGATCGGGACTGCCTGATATTCTTGGTGCCTACTTTAATGACCCCTCCACTAATAACAAATTCCAGGAAGATATCGAGAGGACTGCGCAAAGCATCAGGGAGTTATCCTCACATATCACCCTAAAAATAATTCCCGGATCTTCTATCTCAGATCAACTCGGAAAAGAAAAATATAACAAGATACTTCGTCTATATACAGGGTTAAAGATACATTCGTTAAAACTTCGTAAAATATCATCTGATGAGATCAAATTGGTAAGAGAGATGATCAAAAAACTCTCAGTCGAATTCTTTAAATCTAAACACCCGGGGAAATATGCCGGAGGAATAATTCCCGAAAAATGTATTCAATACGCTTTTACGGAAATGGAGTCTCACAGGGTAAATAACTCCGCAGATTTCCTTGAACAATTTAAAACCCTGATCGACGAAGCAGAGAACTTCATATATAAAAAAAAAATAACTTCCATTAAAGATTCCAGATCACTTCATACAGCGCTATCACCTTCCCACTTTGCAGGTGCCGCGATCGGAGGAGTTTATCCGGCAGGGCCTTTTGATCCTGATGCAGATACTCTCTTTTATCTGCCTACTATTCCCGATGATTCCCCGGGCAAAGTAAAAGACGGATTCTACAGGTCCTTTAATGATCACTTTAATAAAATGATAATCACACATGAAATATTCCCCGGGCACTATTTTCAATTGAAAGAGAGTTCGCGGAATCCTCATATTGTCCGGACTGTTTTCGGAGATGATCTTTTTATTGAAGGCTGGGCTACTCTCTGTGAGCAATTAACTCTTGACAGGGGGTGGGATAAAAATAATATTCTTACGAGGCTTGCCCACCTGAGAAAAAGGCTGGAAAATGCTGTTCGAGCATTTAGTTCAGTTCAGGTCCATTGCAACGGTTGGAGTAAAGAAAGAGTGCTGACCTTTGCCGTGGAGAAGGGATTACTGGCCCCTCAATTTGCAGAGAATCTCTGGCATAGGGTAATTAATTCTCCCTTTCAACTTACATCCTATTTCCTTGGTTTCAGAAAATTTGACATGATCTTGAAAAAGAGGGAAAAGAATCCTAAATTCAGCATTCAAAAATTCTGCGATAGAATTTTGAATTCAGGATCAATGTCGCTTGACCTCATTGAACAGGCAACAGGATCTTAAAAACTACCAATTTAAGGGAATTTTAAGGAACCCTTATATTCTGTGAGGATCAGTTCACAATTTTTGCACTTAGCGGATGCAAATTTAATACAAAATTTACAAACTTTACATATTCAGAAAATTATTCAGATTTTTCTTTGTCCTCATTTTCATCATGATGTTCCATGATCTCTAAATTAAACCGCCTCTTTTTTTTCATTCCTGCAGCAGCAAGAATGGTTCTAATGGCATGAGCGGTACGTCCTTTTTTCCCGATAACTTTACCCAGATCTGATTGATGAGTTCTTAATTCCAGAATACTTGTCTGTTCACCATCGATCTGCGTAACTTTTACATCATCAGGATTATCAACCAATGCCCTGCATACTATTTCAACCAGTTCTTTCATTTTGCTCTCCTTGTAGATCAGGTTTGATTTTCTTAATGAATCGTTTCAATTTTAGTTTTCATCTCCAATTAATAATCAAAAGAGTTGATAGCACTTGCAATGCTAGGATATTCAAATAAAATTATTTTTTCAAGTCCATTTATGAAAAATATACTTTATTAATCTTATAACTTTACAATGTGTCATTACAATTTGTAATTATTTTGCTTTTCTTATAAATATTTCTTATTTGTATAAATAATTTCAAAATATTTTTTTCATCTTATATGGGCTATATAACACACATATTTCAATGTTAATCAGTTTTAGCACATAAATACTAAAGCTTGGAACTATAAATGCTAATATATGTTTGATTTTAATAGAAAGGAGAAATCCACATGAGAAAAAGAATATTATTATTCACTATAATCACAATATTTTTTTTAACACTGACCAATTGCAATACCGGTACAGAACTTCAGGAACTGATTGCCAATAATAATGGAGAAACAAACAATAATTCCAACTCCACTGGAATAATAAAGCTTGTACTCAATGCTGATAACGGATCTTCATTATCCAGTGTACTGGTATCAACTAAGGAAGACATATTAAACCTTTTCATTACTATTAAAGGGCTGGAAGTTCACAAGACATCAGGCTCGGATGCCGGCTGGCACTCTCTGCCAATTGAAGAGGGATCATACGACCTAATGGCTCTTGATAATCATTCATGGGCTGAATTGATCTCCCTCAGTGAAATCACCCCCGGAATATACAATAAATTAAGATTTGAAGTTACTAGTGCCGAAGTTACAACTATAAGTGGAACCTACACAGCTAAAATACCAAGCGGGAAAATAAAAATTAATCTATCATTTGTTATTGATGAGGATAAGATAGTTGAAATAACGATGACAATAGATCCTGAAAAATCTTTAAAAGTCCAAACATTTAAAAATAAAGATCCGAAATACACATTGAATCCGGTTTTTAAGATCTCAGGAGTTTCCGAGGAAGAAGATACGGACTGATCACCAGACCATTTAAATTGTCGGGTCTTTTATCTTTTTTAGTGCAAATTTAACAAATCTGGATTTTACCTGCTCACTGGCAATAACCTTATCCATTTTTGGTAATGCACAGATTCCTTTTACCATTTTATTCAAAAATTTACTTCCCCGCCCGGCCCCCTGATCGAACAACAGATGGGCTAAACGTCCTTTCTCAAGGGCCATTCTGATCGTCCTCTCGATTGAATTTTTTGAAACATATGGCCTGGCCTTTCGTGTTTCCATCTTCATGGCACTATTTTTTCCGCATGCTGATACACATATGCCGCACCCGATACAACGGTCGGTATTGATCCTTGGTAATAATCCGTTCTTCTTATTCGCAACTTGTTGAGATGGTTCCATTACTATTGCTCCGACCGGGCAGGCTCTGGCACACCTGCTGCATCCACGACAATCTTCGGACACAACTATCGCCTGATAATTACTCGGATTAACTGCCATCAGATCATATTCATTTATTGCCTGGAGCTGGCCGCAGCAGCAACTGCAGCAATTACATATATATGTAGGCCTGTTCATTATATTATCGGCAATCTGTACTAAACCTGAGGCTCTGGAATCCTCAAGAATTTTCATTGCTTCTTCTTTGCTTATTTCCTTCCCGAATTTTCTCTCGATTATATAATGAGCTCCGGCATTCAGAGTAAGACAAGTTTCAAGAGGACTGTCGCATTTCTTCCCGAGATGTTCGGCCTTATGCCGGCAATAACAATTTGAAACAGCAATCCTGCGGGCCTTTCTTATCAATTCGGTAGAACGTTCCCAACTGAGGATATCAGGAAGCTGCTCCTCCTCAAGTGATGTTTCATGAACAAGAGTTCTCCCAACGACTGTATCAGTTCCAAATACTTCCTCCGCAAATGTTGGATCACCATGCATATATGAATCAAGAGCCTGAGCCATCTTCTTCTTGGGAATGGTATCGGAAATCCTCATTAGAGAGAATTCAATAAAACCGACAACCGAAGGAGCAACAAGATAGAGTGCCTTTCCTGTTCTCGGATTTACAAGATCCATAACTATTCCCTTGTCAGCAAGGGAATTCAGACGGGGCAGTAATTCATCCGGAGCAAGTTTTGTACGTTTGGCTATTACTTCGATCTTTGAAGGCATATTAGGCATTTTAGATACCAGCAACGCTTCCCCGGGAGAAAATAATATCTCCAGTATTTCTTTCCATCCCTTTCGTGAATCAGTTTCCCTGGGTTCCGGTAATCCGACCTGTCCGGCCTCCAGTCTCCCGATCAGCTGCTTATGCTCTTCACTTAAACCGGCTAAATGTCCCATTAGGTGCTCCCTTGCATTACAATATAGAATAATTTCAATTATTATTCAATTTGTATAAATTCCGGTTGCATTCTATTACTGCATATCTATAAAATAAAAAAATAGATAATTGATTTGGAAAGTGATATAACTATAACTGAGTTTAATAATAAAATTATTGGAATTAACAGACCCGAATGGAGGTAAATTATGGCAAAGGGAAAAGATAAGGCAAAAAAAGACGAAAAGAAAAAACCTCAGAAAACTTTAAAAGAGAAACGCAGGGAAAAAAAAGAAAAGAAGTCTCAATAATAACACCTGTTTTATCAGGAGCAAGACCGTCTAAATAATATCGGTCTATTAACTGGGGTTTTTTAATTTATCGAATTTTTTTCTTTCATGAATATTAAGTATTTTTTTTCTCATTCTTATATTCTTGGGAGTAATTTCCAGAAGTTCATCATCTTCAATATATTCGAGTGCCTGCTCCAGCGTGAATTTCTTCGGAGTTGTCAATCTCACTGCATCATCCGCACCCGAAGATCTCATATTTGTCAGCTTCTTAGTTTTGCACACATTAACAACAAGATCATTTTCTTTACTGTGTTCACCTACTATCATCCCGGCATAAACCGGTATACCCGAATCGAGAAAGAGAACCCCTCTGGGTTGAAGGTTAAATAGTCCGAAAGCAACCGACACTCCATTTTCGAGTGCGATCAAAACACCTTTGGTTTTTTTATGAAAATCCCCTTTATAAGGTTCATATGAGGAAAAACTATGGTTTAATATTCCGGTTCCGTGTGTAGCAGTTAAAAATTCACCGTTAAATCCTATCAACCCTCTTGAAGGTATAAGGAATTCAACTCTGGTATATCCGCTGACTCCCGATGTCATATTGATCAATTCGCCCTTTCTAAGCCCGAACATTTCGATCACAACTCCACTATACTCATCTGAAACATCAACTACTGCATGTTCGATAGGCTCACATTTTTCGCCTTTTATATTTCTAAAAATAACTTCCGGTTTTGACACCTGAAATTCATACCCCTCTCTTCTCATATTTTCAATTAGAATAGAAAGCTGAAGCGCTCCTCTTCCTTTGACTAAAAATGAATTTTTTGTTTCTGTCTCCGATATTCTTAAGCTGACATTAGTCAAAATCTCTTTTTGAAGCCTCTCCCATACATGACTTGAAGTAACACGCGTACCTTCCTTCCCTGCAAATGGTGAGTCATTTACAATGAAATTCATTGCCAAAGTGGGCTCATCAATATCAATTGATTTCAACGGGTTAGGATGATCTTTGTCTGAGATCGTTTCTCCTACATCTATTGATTCGATCCCGCAAACTGATACTATATCACCTGCAAAGGCCTCAGTAACATCTATTTTTTTTACCCCTTTATAAGTAAATAGTTTTGTGATCTTACAGATCTTCTGCTCTCCATTTCTTTTTAAAAGAAGGACCTCTTTTCCCTGCGTTAAAGTACCATTATGTATTCTTCCCGTACCCATCTTCCCGAGATAATTGTCATAACTGATTGCTGATGTCAGGAATTGTACCGGTTTGTCTTTATCACCTTCAGGTTCACCCACATGTTTGATTATTGTTTCAAAAAGCGGTTTCAGATCGGAATTGTCATCTTCGGATTCATATCTTGCAAACCCCTCCTTTGCAGAGGCATAGATTACAGGAAAATCAAGCTGATCTTCATTAGCATTTAATTCAACAAAGAGGTCAAAAACCTGGTTTAGAACCTCATCCGGCCTTGCGTTGGGACGATCGATCTTATTGATTACGACTATGGGATTTAGTCCCTGCTCTAACGATTTTTTAAGAACATATTTTGTCTGGGGCATCGGGCCTTCAAAAGCATCAACAAGGAGTAATACCGAATCTACCATCCTCATTATTCTCTGCACCTCTCCACCGAAATCCGCATGACCCGGAGTGTCAACAATATTGATCTTAAAATCTTTGTAAAAAAGGGAGGCATTCTTTGAGAAAATAGTTATACCTCTTTCTCTTTCGAGATCGTCAGAGTCCATTACTCTCTCTTCAACTTTCTGATTCTCCCTGAAAGCTCCAGTCTGTTTTAATGCAGCATCGATCT
>JAOZUQ010000088.1 GCA_029938635.1 Candidatus Aminicenantota bacterium | reverse complement strand
TCTGAATTTCTTATTAGTAAGCGCAAGGAGATTTCATCGGATACAATTGTAGGTGATCGCCCGGCTAAGAAAAAACCCAGGATCAGGAAAGAGAATTTTTCACTAGGCAAAAAGATTGAGTATGTTATATCTGCCGGAATATCATTGTCAAAGCCTGAATCTCTGATAACAAAAAACCTCGGTATTGATGAATCTGTTTCACATTATGCTGATGTTTTCGGGCTTACACAAAGTTCGACAGGTGAGTTTAAAGAGAATCTGTCAGGAATTCCCATTAACTTAATGGTAAATTATAAATTGTCTGACGGGTTGTATCTGAAGTTCGGTGGAGAATATTCAACAATGAGCAATTCATCTTCGAAGATATATTCTGTTTCCTGGCCCGGGACGAAAGAGACTATGGATTTTTCTCTGACAAATTCAATTACCAACATTATGCCTTTTGTCGGAATAGAAAAAAGATTCTCTTCTTTCGGGATATATGCGATCCTGGGGCTAAACCTGACAAGCTTTAATTATACAAATACTATGAATTTGAGTGACAATTCAGGCAGCATGGAGAGTGTTGAAGAAATAAAAACCAGCGGAACCGGCCTGGGAATAAATATCGGTGCAAAGTATATGATCAAGTTCAAGGATAAATTTGGGATTATTATCAAACTTGAATATGCTCTCCATAAGATCGGTTCTTTCTCCGGTGATAAGACAACGACTGTTTCAGATTCATTTGGTGGGAATTATACTACTACAGAATCAGGAAGTATTTATCTATATGACCTGGATCCATATGGCAATGGCGGATTCGGGTGGTGGGATCTTCACAATGCAATACCTTCGGGAAATGATGTCAGCAATGTTAGTGAGTTTTCTATGAATCTGTCCCGGGTAAGGTTCCTGATAGGATTTTCTTTCTGATCAATATTAATTTTTAAGGATAAGGTTTGTTGTGAATCTGCCCCCTTTTCCTGTTTTGTTATAGACATCAATAATTATACTGTCTGAGATAAGGATATGGTCTTTTAGCCTGATCTTTACCTCTCTTGAAAAATATATTATCCTGAATGAACTAAAAACCGATACATCGGGTTTGGCACTCCCTTTAATAATGAGATAAGAATCATCAGAAAGGGATGAAGAATAATTTGCCCTGAAAGGTCTCTCCTGTTTTAAAGGTCTTATTTTTCTGAAGATGCCGGCTGAATATAAAGCGGATTGTGCCAGTATTTTTGAAAAATCAATTTCTTCACTTGTCCACTTCCTTATTGGATTCAATGCTAATATTGAGATATTTGTATCTTCAGGAAGAAAAGAGTGGTTAAAGGCTTTAATTGCTTCTCCCATTATCCGATAAATACCGAAATTAATTTTAACACGTTTTTCCCCGGGAGAACGTTTCAGCCAGAGATTATATTTCAAGTTATGGTTGATTCCATACCCTTTTCGGAGAAATGAGATGCTTCCTCTAGTTCTTTTAAATAAAAAATTGTTCCAATAGTATTTCCTGATAAATTTTGAATATTCAGGGACTCTTAACTGGAATTCTTTTTTAAGTCTCGTGGATTTTGCTTTCCCTATGGATTTGCTATTATCCGCTGTTAAAATTGCAAGTGATCTGCCGGAGAATCCAAGTGTTCTCATCATAAACCCGGTTTTCTCCACTCCTGTGAGTTTGAAAAGAGTATCTCCCTTAGCATCAGGTGTAGAAGAAAATAAAAGTGATGCATCAGCAGTATAAAAAACTCTATAGGGAAATATTATTAATATTCTCCCTTTTGCATCTCCGGTTATCTTGTAAGAGAGCTCATATGTATATCCGGTTAAGGTTGGGGGATTTGAAAGTAATATCAAAATGATCAGGATAAGAAGAATTATTTTCATTACAATTTGTTAACTCATATTTATTCCGAGGGTATTTCTTAAAAGAATCCCTACAAAAAATGAGATCAAAGAAACCGTAGAACATATTATTATCATTTCAAGAAATGATCTTTTGAAACTGACTTCTCTGACTACAGAAACGAAGAGGTTGAAAATGAGAATGATCATAAAGACACTGATCAGAGTGAAAATAAATGCGGTAATATAATTGGCAAAGATAAAATATGGAGAGACAAGAAAGAATACTACAATAAGATAGGCGATGCCTGTATAAAAAGCAGATCTGAGAGGGTTCAATCCTTCTTCTGCTTTTGTTGAAAGGTATTCCGAACTGGCCATTGATAATGCTGCAGCAATCCCGGTAATAAGTCCTGCAACCCCAACATGTGTGACGTTTTTAAGAGCGAAAGTAAAACCGACGAGTGCTCCGGTGAGTTCTACAAGTGCATCATTCAGCCCTAACACCATAGAACCGATATGTCTCACAATCTCTTCATCAAAGGTTTGTATAAGGGCTTTTTCATGCTCCTCCTCATCGTATATTATGGAACGTGTTTCAGGAATTTTATCGAGAAGTACTTCGTAGTTCTTTTTAGCTTTTTCCTCTCCCCTTTCCATAAGCTTGATCGCAAAAGTTTTCCCCAGGATCTTTGAATAAAGAAGATACCTGAATATCATCCATTTGTCAGGCTGTATATCTGTTCCTGTATGTTTTTTAAGAATTTCATAATGTCCCAGTTCATCATCAGATATCCTTAGTAAAATCTCTCTGTTCTCTCCATTGGTTTTTTCAGCTAATTTTTTATATATAATATGTTCCGTTATCTCGTATTTCTGAAAAGTTAAGATGATATTCTTTATTTTACTATCCATTTCGAATTCTCCGGTGTAGAATTAAATTTAATTTTACCACCATTCAATTAGATTTAAAACATCAGGTAATATAGTATTACATTACCTCATCATTTAAGTTCTGTTTCTTTATTTATTCATCCTGTTCTGCTATAATTAATCCGTTTCTCACCATTGGTTGAGATATACATTATTTAGGAGGCCAGGATTGAAGATATTTATGGATACGGCAAATCTTGATGAGTTAAAAAAGAGCGTAGAATATGGTGTTGTTGATGGTGTTACAACTAATCCTTCATTGATTGCAAGAGAGAACCTGGGATTTATTCCTCTTATAAAAAAGATCACAACCCTTATTCCCGGACCTGTTTCTGTTGAATTGACAGCGCTTGATTTCAAAGGAATGATGGATCAGGCTGTAGAATATGCAGGGATTGCTGAAAATGTAGTTATTAAAGTTCCTATAAACCTTGAAGGTTTGAAGGTTGTAAAAAAACTTTCAGAGATGAAGATCAAGACAAATGTTACTCTGATATTTTCCTCTTCCCAGGCGCTTCTTGCTGCAAAGGCCGGAGCATCTTTTGTATCTCCTTTTGTAGGCCGTATTGATGATATTTCAGGAGATGGAATGGACCTGGTAGAGGATATTGCAAACATCTTTGATATTTACAGCATTCCGACAGAAATAATTGTTGCGTCAGTGAGACATCCTCTTCATTTTCTCGAATCAGCACGGATCGGCGCAGATATTGCAACCATCCCATTCTCGACGTTGTCGAAACTTTTAAATCATCCTCTTACAGATGCCGGAATGGAAAAGTTTCTGAAGGATTGGAAAAAAGTTAAAAACTAAAAAAGAGTGAAAAAAAGAAAGAAAGCTATAATCGGTTTTTTTTTGTACTTTTCCTGATTTCTCTAGCCTATTTTTTTCTCAAAGGCTATATAGTTGACAAGATAAACAGACAATTTCCTGACAGTGTCAATTTCAACAATGTTACAATCTCATTTTTCCCTCCTTCGGTAGGGATAAAAGATATCAAAGGTCTTGTCCTCAGCTCAAATAATCTGGTATCTTTTGGTAGTGTTAATGCGGATATACCTATATCTTCACTTCTTTCCGGCGAAAGGAAGATAAATCTTACAATTGAAAATCCCAGAATAGAGATTAATGAAGAGTTATCTTTATTATCCGGGTCCGGAGTTAGCACTAAAACTAAATTTACAATAAATAAGATCAATCTGAAAGACGGGGAACTCCATTATGTGAGTGAAAAATTGTCTGTAACATTGCTTGATTTTGATGTTTATTCCTATAGTAAAGGTGAGAATATCTCTTTCCGTATTATCTCACCCCATATGAAGATCATTTTTCCGTTAAGTGGCGGGGAAGTAAAACTTGAAGGTGATCTTGAAAGTGAATTTATTAACAAGAAGAAGGTTTTTAAGATCAGTAAATTCAGGTGGGGAACTGAAGATTTTATTGTGACAGGGAACGGGAATATTTATAAAAGTGGCAATCTTGCACTTCATGTCTTTACTGATGGAAATTTTGAGAATTTACTATATCCTATCCTGAAAGACCTTACTGCAAAAGGGGAAGTAAAAGGAAGTGCTGCAATTGTGAAAGATACCGGAGGGAGAATCCTTATCAATGGTAATTTTAGTGCTCCTGAGATCAGAATAAAAGATGAAAAATTCTATCAGTTTCGCGGAAATGTAAAATGGAACAACCGCACGGAGAAAATAAAATTAATCTCAACGGTTTTTTCTGACGGGCTTCTCAGTAAACTGAATGTTGAATCAAAAAAATATCTGACAAAAATTGATATTTCGAATGCAAGTGCCGCAAAACTTGGGAAAGCCATTGATTTATATGAAAATGTCCCAGTGGGCGGGATAGTAAAAAATTGTAACCTCGAATTAAACAGAGGGCTTATGACTGGCACTTTGACAGTTGAAAAGGATGTGATTTCTGAGGATGAGTTCAATGTGGATGGGACTTTTGACATTGAATATCAAATGAAGGAAAAATGGGTCAAATTCAGGGCTACCGATACTATTTCCGAGTTCGGTTTAGTGAAATATTTAAATGGATTTGTAGACACTAAAAGAAAAATCATGAAAATTGACCTGAATAGTACTATCAGGGAATTGAGTGGAGCTGATAAGTATCTTAAAAAATATGTTGATCTGGATCTTAGTCAATGGGGTTTGAAAAAAGGTTTTGGAAACCTCAGAATGAATTTTTCAAAAAAAGGGGAATTCATTGAAATAAAAAGCAGCATTTCAGTAAGAGACCTGATATCCAACGGTGCTTTACTTGATAGTATGTCAGCCAAAGTAAGGACATTGAACCAGAGAACCAATATCGATCTTTTACTAGATGACAGGGAGCTGAACGGAAAAGCTTTCATAGAATATGAAGCCGGGAATCTGGATATTGATTTCAAAAATATAGTTGGCGAATCTTCAAAGATGTTCATGATTCTTGAACAGGACCTGGATATAAAAGGAGTTCTGACAGGAAATTATAAATATCACTCAGAAAAAGGGATGAAAGATCCACTGATAACAGGAAATTATATTGCCCGTTCTATAAATTTTTATGATTTTATATTTAAGAATGTTAATGGTGAGCTGGAAGTTCTTGATCATATCTTTCTAAAGAATCTTAAGTTTAATTATCACAATGGAAAAGGGCAATCAGATATTCTGATCAATTATGAAACAGACTATTTTAAGATCGATGGTGAAATCAATTCGATCGATATTAATGAAATAAATAATGGTTTTAAAGGTAAAGGTAATCTTCAGTTTTCCGGTGAAGGAATATTTAATAAAGATCCATTAAGGATCAAATATGATTCTCCTGCCATCATTTTTTACGAAGGGAGGCCTTTTTCGGTCAAAGGTGAAGGTAATATAATGACCGATTTTTCAGAATTTGTAATTTCCGCTCCGGGTATCCTTCGGAATAACACTATGGATTCACCGTTTACTTTTATTTTTAAATTAGAAGATGATAAGTACCTTGGATCTTTTGATATTGAATTGAAAGATATAAATGTAGTAATGCCATGGGAGAACAACAAAGGTATAATGAATCTCAGTAGTGAAATAATCAGTGATGAGAATGATAATATCCATTTCCAGGGAGTTGCAGATCTCAAGGGAGAATTTATTTCATTTCCGGGATTTCCCCACACACTGGATAAATTCAAAGGGTCATTGTTTTTCAGAGACCTTGATTTTACAATGAGATCCTTCTCCGGGAAAATGGGAGGAGGGGATGTTACCGGAAACGGGAAACTGAAGGTGGAGAATAATGAATTGCAGGATCTGCTTGTAACATTTAACGGAAGGAATATGTTTCTTTTCCCGATGGAACGGGCAAATTTCAGGATGAATGCAAATTTAAACCTTCAGAAGAAAAAGGATAAATATGTGCTTGGAGGTGCGATTAACTTCCTTTCTCTTTTGTGGGAAAGAGAAATTGATGAGGGTATGTCATTTTATGCAGGAACCGGAGGCAGTGATACAAAACAGTCAACATTTATTGATAATCTTGAATATGATTTATCAATGCGCGGAAAAGGCGATATAAATGTAAGAAACTCTTTCATAAGTGGTAAAGGTGAAGTTGATCTTCATCTAACCGGCAATAGTGATTTCCCGGTCCTTTCCGGATCAATAAGCAGCAGGGAGGGTGCTGTGCATATATCAGGGAGGGATTTTAATCTTGTTAAAGCCAGGCTGGTGTTTAATAATAAAGTGGGGATTAACCCTCTGATAAGGATTGAGGCAGAAACATTCATCAAGAGCTACAGAATAAAATTTCTGATCTCCGGACTTTCTTCAGGTGTGAGGCCTGAGTTTATTTCGTCGCCTCCTCTTCCACAACAGGATATAATTGCTCTGATCTCATTAGGAGAACTTTTCCAAAGGTCATCTTCTACAAATATAAGTTCAGAAGTGGGAACAACAGGACTTGTAACAACAGCACTTACTGATCAGATCCAGAAGAGAGTTAAAAAATTATTTGGAATTGATATGCTGAAACTGGATCCGGATCCGACAAGGTCCTCTCTGGAAGGGATATCACGGTTAACAATCGGGAAATCAATTTCAAAAGATTTTCTGATTGTATATTCAACGGATATATCAAGGGCAACCAGAGATGTATATTTTTTTCAGTATCAGATCACTCCTACTATTTCCCTGATCGGGAAGAGAAATGAAGAGGGGAGACTTAGTCTGGATATCAGATTCAGGAAGAGGTATTAACAGATGGGATCGAATATGAAAACCCATTTTTGCAAAGTATCTCTTATAGCCCTTATCCTGTTTTGTATCATCTCACTGGGATCGAATTTATTCTCATCTGCCTATAGTTCAATGAAAGTTGAAAATATTGAATTTCAGTTTGCAGAAAGTGCCGGCAGGATTCACACAAAAAATCTCCGTTCACTGATTGAAATTATTCCGGGTCAGTACTATAACCAGAAAAAAATAAGAAATTCTCTTCAGAATTTATATAACGTCGGATATTTTTCAGATATCGAAGCAAAAGTAGTTATCTTATCAAAAGAATTACTCAAGGTTATTTTTAAACTTCGAAGCAGGCCTAAAATAAACAAAATAGCAGTCAACTACGTTTCGGGAATAGGTTCCGGAGATCTTAGAAAGGCAATACATTCAATAAGGAAAAATGTGTTTCTTGACAGAGAAGGGGTTCTGAAATCAGTAGAAGAGATAAGAGTTTTTATGAACAGCAGAGGATTTTTTAATCCTATTATCCGGCATACAATTAAAATCGATGGACTTAAAGCTCTGGTATCTTTTAATATCGAAAAAGGTGAAGTGACAAAACTTAACAGGATCTTTGTAAAAGGTGATGATAAGGGGACTTTGAAAAAAGAGAATGAAATATTCAAACTTAATAATTATATTCCCCATGTTTTTTCTGAAAACATGGTAATGATCGAAAAAGAGCTCAAGGATATAGGATATTTTTTCCCGCAGATAAAAGTAAAAGAGGTGTTTTTAAA
>JAOZUQ010000008.1:2533-64813 GCA_029938635.1 Candidatus Aminicenantota bacterium | reverse complement strand
TTCTCTAGCTTCTTTGATTGTTGTAGCAACATAAACATGATCAAAAATATCTATGGCTACAAAACTTTCCCGTGTTTTTTTATCATCTCCCAATCTATATCCGGCATAGTTCTCCCCGACAGGTTTGAACACATTATTACCGGGAAGTTTTTTTTCGTTCAGAAAATCACCGTCCTTGGAATAATATGACATCTTTCCTGAGCTGTTTATCACGATATGGTCCTTATCGAGATGGAATCTTATGAATTGTTTGAATTCTTCCGGCCCTTCTCCCTTCTTCCCGAATTGTTTTATAACATTGAAGCTTTCAGGTGAAAGAAGATAAACGACCGGAAAATTAGAAATATAAATGATGTTTTCGCTGACAACCAGTGTATCCGGTTTTGTAAGGAATTCTAAAGATATTTTTGTTGAAGAAAATATATAAGATATTAATATACTAATAAGAAAAACGGATAAAATTATTTTCCTCATCTTTCCTCCTTTTTATTTAAAATATTTATTACTATTTTTTTTCAGGTACTTCCCAGTTATAGTCGATATATTCCCAGGTAAATTTTTCTCCGGTAATTTTGAATTCTACAAATCCTTCTTCCATTCCGTGCAGCTGCCCTTCCCACCAATTGGCACTTACTGCCCCGCCGGAAATGAACCAGATACCATGAGAGAAGATCGCTTCATAGTTGTGAACATGTCCCTGCAGTACAAATTTCAGATTATGGTCTTTGAAAAGTTTCAGAACTTCCTGAGCATTCTGCACGGTAAATTTTTCATATTTGAATCGGTTATCGATCTGCGGCATTATTGTGTGAAATGCTGCATGGGATGCAATAACAACCGGGACTTTTTTGTCCAGGGCAAGGAGATGGCCCTTCAGCCATCCCAACTGCTCAGGACCGATCTCGCCGATATATGAATCGTCACTGGTCGGTTTGATAGAATCAAGGATAATAAAATGCCAACTTTTATGATCAAAAGAATAGTATTTTTTATTAAGCCTTTTTTCGAACATTTTTTTCCCAAACTCGGGATGAGCAGGGTCAACTCCGCTTCTCTTGTAGACACCGAAAATGTCGTGATTCCCAAGAACGTTATAGATCGGCATTTCCAGATTTTTCACAATTTCCGAATACATATTGAAAAGAAGATCCGCTCTTTCATAGCTTTGCTCAAGAGCATCGTCTATCTGATCTCCCCCTGATATAACAAAAGCAGGTTCAAGCGAATTGATCTTTGCAATTGCTTTTTTAAATCCTTCAGGGGCATTATTTTCAGGCTTTAAATGGACATCGGTCATGAAGATGAAACTGAAATTGTCCTTTTGTTCAGCTTTGGTACAGAAGGTAGTAGATATCAGACAGGTAATCAGAATTAATACTAACGGTATCAAAGTTTTTTTCATAATAGTTTCTCCTTTACCTTATAATCCGAGATCTACTCTATGGAGTTCCCATGTTTCTTCTTCAATATCTTCCTTAAGGTAGTAATATTTCCCTTCTGAAATTGTGATAGGGGAGTAAGCAATCGCAGATTCGATATTCTGTGGGAGGAATACTTTTTTCAGGATCTTCCCGGTGAGATCGGTTATTATCCATTCGAATTTTTCTTCTTTTATTTTATAGGTTTGGATATAGATCTTATCATCATTAATTTTCATGTCCTTAAGTCCAGGGAAATATTCCGGGAAGTACATGTTCCGTTTCATATATGCCCAATAATTTTTATAAACCGGATCATTCTTGTAAAAATCAAATACCCTCTTTTTAAATTTTTCATCAACCTTTAATCCGGAATCTCTCAGATCAATATTACCTATGTTTTTTCCTGAATTGTCCAGGATCATAATTTTGATTTTTTCTTTTCCTGCAGATAGATAAATATTATCTTTGTAAACACGGTAGATGAATTTGTAAGAGGGGACCATGATCTTAGCACCCATTCCCACCGGGACCGCGCTATTAAAAATCAAACTACTCTTTTTCATATTAACATCAAAAAGACAAACCGAAAGGGATGGAAAATTTCCTTCTACCGGAGCCAGGCAGTTTCCGATATAATTGTCTTTGACAGGAATTATGTAGGACATTGGTGGAATCTTTTTTTCTCTAATAAAAACTCCTTCCGAAGTGAACCATGAAAGTTTCCCTCCACTGTTTACTATTAGTTTATTCCCGGCTATATCTATCTTAAGGCTTCCTGCACCGTGCCCTAATTTAAATTCTCCGGGGCCTTCACCATTCTTCCCGAATTTTTTTATGAGTTTTTTACCTGAAAGTGAATAGATCAAAATTGATTCACTTTCACTTATAATAAGTTTATCCCCGAAGACATTAAGAGTTTTTGGTTCATTCACTTCTTCAAGTATGAAAGTTGAAGGTGAAGCCAGCAATGTGGATATAAAAAACGCAAGTATGATAATAATTTTTTTTTTCATATGAACTCCTTTAGTGAAGAAAATCTTTTATGGCAAAGACAATGTTCTTCATAAATTTTTCTTTTGTCAGTTTGCCTTTTATGACAGAATCCCACTTTTTAATCTGCTCTTCATTCTTTTTGATCCATATCAGAGAATCTGAATTTTTAATAATAGTTTTTTCATCATATTGTGAATTAAAAATTTCTTTTCCCTCAGGGGAGGCAAATGGATACCAGAAATTTTTAAGGAAAAACAAAAGATCTGCGTTTGGTATCTTAGTATCACTTTTGAGGTCATTGAGAAAATCGATGATACCGGAGTCAAGCCGGGATTTAAAATCCCTGTCAAGGAAGAAGGCGAACCTGCTTAAAGTTCCTCTGGAGAGATCCCATAAAACGCCATAACTTGTTCCTGCAAGTTCATTCCATATCCTGAACGGTGTTTCTCCAAAAGTGAGTTCCCTGTAAACCAGATAACCGAAAGGTGCTGATTTCTCGTGTCCGGGCCTTCCCCTTTTTTCGATCTTTCTTCTGGCCAATACCGGATCTGTCAGCCCCAGCCGGTCTACTACATTCACTCTTGGTCCTGAATAATATCCGATGAAACCGACAGTATGATATGCAACTTTTATTTTCTTTTTTGCTCTCTTTGTAAGGTGATTATAATTATTCCCGATCGTTTTCCACATGAATATATGGTTGTCATCCATTAATTGTGCTAAAGGGAATATCTTATTCCCGTAGAAAGTAAAGCGCTCATCAGCAATACCATGGTTGTAGATTCTAGCTCCCCGTTTCTGAACGGGTATGACAGAGATTGAAATAAGAAGTGCAGCGATAATCAAAAAGACTGCGGCGGTTCGCATCAAAGTGCTCTTATTAAAGAAACTGTCAAATGCTCCCGAGGATGAGATAGCGATCAGGATAACAGCAGGCAGGAGAAACCTGCCATGCATGAAATCTCCTCCCCCGCGAATAACAAAAAATCCGTAGAATAAGCCTGCTCCGAGGATCCAGATTCTTGCAGGGAAATCAACTTCCTTTCTTTTTAGCAGGAGAACTAATAATGCAAGTACTATTATAATAAGAAATGTGCTCCCTTTTATAAGATCACCAAGATAGAGAACTCCCTGAGAAAAATATGACGAACTTCCAGATTTTGCAAAGAACGGATTCGGGAAGACAGATCCGTAATATCCCATCCTGAATATCTCATAAATCCCGAGGAGAATAGCCGGAGGTGATCCGTACAATAAAATAGTTTTCAATCGGATCCTTTTCCTGAAGTAGTAAAAAGTATAAAAAACAAGACCGAAGATAAGGAAGATACCGAAATCAGGCCTGTTAAAAGTCATTAATGTGACCACAAGACCAAGAATTGCCGGGCGTTTTTCCCACCATCCTCTTGAAATAAAAATTGCAAATATGATCAGGAGCAGATATGAGAGAGAACTCTCGAGGCCGCTTGTCCCGAAATCAATGAATGAACTCATTCCGATTAGTAAAGCACCGCTAAAGCTGACCACTACTTTTTTGTCAGCCCCTCTCCATAGAACAAAAAAGAGGAGGTAAAGTGAGACAGCAGAGAACATAACACCGGGAAGCACCATTGCCCCTTTGGGAGGGAAACCTATCGATCTTAACAAAGCAATCAGCCAGAACCATAAAGTGTGAGTATATCCCTCAACCCTCTCCCCGGGATTAAAAACTGCTCCATTTCCGGAGAGAAAATTATCAACATGTCTCAATGTTATAAGTGCATCTTCAGACATCCATGCAAATTTGATTATAAGAAAAATTCCGGTATAAGTGAGGAATACTGCCAGATATGACCGCCATCTCTCATCATCGTTCAACGCAAAATAAAATGATAGAAGTGAAAGGAAAAATATCGGAATCAGGTATAGAGTTCTCAAAAAAATTTTCCATGCAGGAAAAATATATTTTGTTCTCTCAATTGCAACTTTCAGCAATATAATATTTTTTGATCCTTCAATATACCTGACTCTGGGCTCAATTTCTGTTTCTTCACTCAGACTGAATGTAAGGTGGAGAACAGATTCTCCTGAGATCTTTCTCCTATCAGACCTGATCTCAACTTTTTTCCCTTTCTCAGAAACGATCTCGAGTATACATTCGGTACTCTCTTTTTCAGTCCCTCTGAAACTGAAAGTAGCTGTATACTCTCCCTGACCGAGATATGAATAAGTTGAATAAGCTATATAATTTTCCTTTTTTGAAAGATCTTTGCTGTAAATTTGCGAATTATCAATTGCATGTACAAAGTCGGACTTGAACTTGCTCTGTTCAGAATGAACGGGGAATGAAGAGTCCTTATTGTATTGTAAAACTGATAAAGTGATAAATGTAACGAGTAGCAGTAAAAGGAATATTATTAATAGTTGAAAGGGGCCTTGAATTTTTTTCATATTATGCAGGATATTCTAATTTATATATCCGAGAGTTCTTAATTTCTCCCTTTCGCTGTCTGAAAGCGAACGTCTCTTTTTCCCTTTAGTTCCTGGTTTTCTCATATTCTTGAGCCATTTCTGGATTTTCAATTTGAGCTTGGAACTTATGTTTGGAGCGCTCCCGATTATATTCTCCTTTTCATCGATATCCTCATTAATGTTATAAAGTTCGAAACGATTACTTTTTAAATCCTTTATCATTTTCCAGTTTTGCCATATTACGGAAATAAGTTCGATGTCAGAACCGAACTCTTTTTGAGAAACTTCACCGAAGAAAGTATGGTTACCCGGGTCTGAACTAAAAAGATCTTTTCCTGAAATGCCCGGCATTCTTTTAAGGCCTGCCATCGATATTAATGTTGGGACCAGGTCTATGTTTGATACCGGTATATTTTCAAAACTTCTCAGGCTGAGATGTGTTTTGTCTACAGGTTTGATTATTATCGGAACACCTGTCTGCTCTCTGTAAAGAGTTGTACTATGCCCCAGCCATCCTCTTTCGACAAACTCCTCTCCGTGATCCGAAGTAAAAATTATAATTGTATTTTTATATATGCCTGATCTTTTAAGTTCATTGATAACTTTCCCGATATAAAGATCGGTAAACCTTATTTCAGTGTTATAGCAATACTTCAGATACTCTGTATCTCTTCCTGAATATTCATCATTTCTTATCTGCTCTCTCAGGTAACTTATATCTTTGGACCTGAACTTCCCTTTATATCCTGTCTCTTTTTCATGATCCAGATATATATAGTGAGGGTCGAAATAGTGGAGGAACAGGAAGAATTTTCCCCCTTTTTTTGCCTGAATAAAATTAATTGCGTCTTTAGTAACACCAGGAGAGCTGATCGCAATATGATTTCCGAATTCACCGGAAATATTTCGGTCATTGAAATAATCAAATCCCTGAGATATTCCGTAACTCTCTTTCAGAAGGATATGACTGATCACTGCTCCGGTCCTGTACCCCTCCTCTCTCATTAATTCGGTAATCGTGAAATCTTCCTCATCAATCTTTGAAATAAGATTCCTGATTCCTAATTGTGACGGATACCTTGATGTGATCATTGATGATATAGAGGGGAGAGTCCAGGGTGAGTTTGAATAACCTTTGCTGAAATAAACAGAATCGGGAAGGAGGGTATCTTTAAGATATCCGGTTGTTCCGAGTTTCGGATTCTCTATTGATGTGTGATCGGACCTGAGAGTATCAACAACTATAAACAGGATGTTAGGACTTTTTGAGTTTCTATTATTATTGAATAAAGTAAACAGGATGGTAACTAGGAAAAAAATTGTCAGAGCTGCGAGGTAGATAGCTTTCCTGATACTCTTTTTTGTAAACCTGAAAGAATAGAGGGTAATTATTATGAATATGAAACATCCTCCAATTAATAGCATAAGTGATGATCCGGCAGGATAATTTCTGTTTGCAGCAATTAATATGGATAGTGAAATTCCCCCGGCTATTACTACAATATTCAAAGTGACAAAGATGTTTCTTATAGTTTTTTTTATATTGATATTTGACAATGTTGACAATGTCTTGTGGGTGAAATAGCCTGTGAATACCAGTGGAATGCTTATCTGAATGAAAGGAAAAAATATTTTAAAAAATTCAAATAATACCGACTGGTAAAAACCGAACTTCAAAAATCTGTTAGCAATAATTGAGTTGTAAGGGAAGAACAGGCAGGTCAGAAAAAATGCCAGCAGAATCGTTAGAGATAAAAAGTAAAAAACTTCTTTAAGAATATTTTTTCTGTCTGTCATAATAGATCAGTTACTATTTAACTTTCGGGAGTATATTTTTAAGCATATCTTTATGGATCGTAAATGTCAGCATTTTCAATTTTACAAAATCTCCCCGGAAAAAATAGTACCCTTTAAACTTCCCGAGTCTGGCTGACCTCCCTGAATCCTTAATAAGAAACCAGTCTTTTCCGGCTTTTTTCTTATAGCCGACGAGATGGATACCATGATCATCATCGGTGGTTTTATTATAGATCCTGAACTCTCTTGAATCCTGGTTTATATATCTTTCCGGAATGTCAAAAGAGGGGATGAATGAAATATCCGATACTCCTACTTTCCCCGGCTCTGAAACATCTCCTCCGATAACTATGGAATATCCTCTTTTGATAGACTTTCTGATCACGTCATACCACACGTCCAGCGGCAAATTCAGATAATCTTTGCTATGCCACCAGTTATCCGGGACCTTAAACTCATGTTTTGAGTAGAATGGAAAATATTTTGTTGACATAATAGAGTAGTAATCGTCCATATTAAGCCTCACAACTTCTTTAAAGAAGGTTTTCGGTTCATATGTTTTTCCTTCATGTTTGAATGAAACAGGGGGAGTACCCAGATGTTTGTTAAGTATGAGCTTGATATGAGCTAAATTTTCTTTCACATTCCACAGATCGTTCTCTTTTATAAAATCAAGATATTTTTCGATCTCATTCATGACAGGGATATGATCATGCTTTCTGTTCTTTTCCAGAAGAGCTGTATATGCCTCTGCCGGTACAACACCATATTCTTTCCAAATCCTGCTTACACTATTTGTTTCCCCGCCTCCTGAGATAAAAGAATGGCCTCTCTCTTCGATATATCTTTTTGTTTTCGCCAATAGTTCATAATATACAGTCCACATCTCCGAAAGTTTGATCTTCTTTTTGTGGATCCTGAATATTTCCGATTCATAGAATGATGTAGCTGAGAAACTCCAGCATGTGCTTGTATAGTATTGAGCTACAGGTTTGAAATGAAAAACTGAATTAAAACTATTTATTGATGCGGGAGGGAAAACACCTTTGAGATCGGTTGACAATGTCCTTTCGTTATCATCATTATTTTTCTCTGTTTTTTTATTTTTTTCGATTATGATACCGGTTATCTTCTTTTTCTCATCTGCTTTCTTTGTCCTCTCTTTCTTTATGGAATCCAACACCGGGAACTTGGTTTTCTTTTTGTAAACAACTTTATTCTGACCGTTTATAGAAATAAACATAAAAATAAATAACACTGAAAATACTGAAAAGGCCTTTAGGAAATTTTTCATAATTCACTCCTTAATATTCTGGTAAAAAAATTATATCAGTTTTTTTTAGTCATTAAAAGTTGAGTTGAAAGGAAAAGTAGCCCGTAGGGGAATCGAACCCCTCTTGCAGGGTTGAAAACCCTGTGTCCTAACCGATAGACGAACGGGCCGGTTATGGGGAATAAGTGAGCCGTACTGGGCTCGAACCAGTGACACCCGCCTTAAAAGGGCGGTGCTCTGCCAACTGAGCTAACGGCCCCCACAATTCGTGTAATTTATCATAATTTTGATTTGAAGTCAACGATTATTTCAGAAGGGATACAATTTAAAGCTCTCTTTCCATCTATTCCTCAAGTTCTTCCCTTTCACCAATTCTAGACTTGAGTTTGTTCAGTTTTTCTTGTGATAAAAATTGTGATACATGTCCGCAATCAAGGCATACATAAGATCTGGTCCGAAACCCGTAAACAATAAAAATATTACTTGGAACAAATGCATTAGATGAGTTTCCCGTATAACCGAAAACAAGTCTTTGACTGCCGCAGGCAGTACAATTTTTATTTGTATCAACTATCATCTGTTCCTCCATTATTTAAAACATAACCATAATGTCATAATCTTATTATAGATTGAAATTTTTATTTTTCAATGGATTGTTATTAATAACTCTGATTCTTTATAATCTACCTGATGACTATACAACTAATTGCATTATTGATGGCAGCGATCGCATATGCACTTATTTCTGTAGGGATTGTGCTGCAGAAAAAGGGGATATCATGGATAGGATGGTCTGAAAAGAAAGATAAAAAATATTTCAAACATCTTTTCATATGGTTATCCGGCTTCCTCCTTATGAATATATATGGTGTTCCTTCGGCAATTGCATTAAGGTCTCTTCCCCCTCATGTCGTCTCTGCATTTGCCGGATTCGGGATCATTGTTCTGATCTTCCTGTCGAAATATTTTTTAAAGGACAAGATTTTCAGATCAGATTATTTTTATTCTACGATTGTGATGGCTGGGGTCATATTATTGAACTTAACTGAGAATATTTCCGGGGAGTCAGATATGCAGGGAGGAGTTTTAACATTCTTGTTCTTCTTTGTTCCTGTTCTAATGTTTATATTTGTATTAATTATTGATTCCGGAGACAGATTCAGGAATATTTTTTTTGCTGCTGTATCGGGATGCTCAGCAGGTGTTATGGTCATTTCATTAAAAGGCCTGGTACATTTTTTTGAATATAGAATATCTGAATATCCGGGTTCAATATATTTTTATCTTTACATCTTTTTTGCATTACTCTCTTTCATATCTCTTCAGATGTCATTAAAGTCCGGGCCGGTTCTGATCACAGGTCAGATCCAATATTCAACAATCATCATTTATCCGGTGGCCGGGTCTATTATCGTATTTTCAGGTTCTACCGGGCCGCTTCAATTAATGTCAATTGCTTTGATCGTTACCGGAATAATAAAAATACTGAAAAACAGATGATATTTGTTTTATAATAGTAATATGGAAACCAGGTTGGATAAATGGCTTTGGGCAGCAAGGATCTTTAAGACCAGGGGAATTGCGTCTGATTCCTGTAAAAACGGAAAGGTTTTGTTGAACGGAGTAGGAGCGAAGCCTTCAAAGATCGTTAGTGAAGGTGATATCATTGAGATTAAGCAACCACCGATAGTAAGAAAATATAAAGTTAAAGGACTTGGCGTAAAGCGTGTATCTGCAAAGCTTGCTGTTGGTCTGGTCGAAGACATAACGCCGATTGAAGAATTGGATAAACTGAGGCAATTCAGGAAAGATCCTGTAAGTGTTATTTTCGGGTACAGGGAAAAAGGTGCCGGAAGGCCTTCGAAAAAGGAGAGAAGAGATATAGATAAGCTTTTTGAGCGTTCTGATGTTGAAGAAGATTGATCCTTGTTTACACTTTGTTACAAAATTGACAATATTTATTCAAAATCTGATTATATAAAGTAAACGGGACAATGAAAAAAATACTTGTTATTGATGATGACCAGAAATTAAATGTTCTGCTGAAAGACTATCTTATTAAGTTTGATCTTAGTGTTACTTCTGAGACCGATCCTGTTAAAGGGCTGAAAAATCTTAAAAAGATCAATCCTGACCTTATTATTCTGGATGTAATGATGCCCGGGATGGACGGATTTGAAGTTTGCAGGAGGATCAGGGCTAATAGTTCTATCCCAATAATAATGTTGACGGCACGAGGAGAAGTCTCTGACAGGGTTGTCGGCCTTGAACTCGGAGCCGACGATTATCTCCCGAAGCCCTTTGAACCGAGAGAACTTGCAGCAAGGATCCAGTCGATCCTGAGGAGAGGAAGACTTGACACGTCGGCAGACATAAAAACTTCCGGTGTCCTCTCGATGAATTTGAAAAATCATAAAGTAGTGCTTGCAGATAAGAAAGTGGACTTAACTTCAGCTGAGTTTGAGATCCTCAAAATGTTTATGAACAGGCCGGGGATGGTTTTTTCAAGAAATCAGATACTTGAACATTTGTGGGAAATAGAGTGGGATGTTTATAACCGTTCCGTTGATGTTCTTATCAGCAGGCTGAGGCAGAAACTGGGTGATGATCCCCGGGATCCTCTTTATATCAGGACTGTATGGGGAGCAGGATATATATTTGTAGGAGAAGAATGATCTGATCATGAATATATTAAGTGGATTACGATCGAAACTTTTCCTGAAAATATCACTGATCTTTGTAATTTCATTAACAACAATTCTTATTTCTACCATGGCTGTTCATCGTATTTTTTTTATGCCGAAAAGATTCCCCGGATTCATCCGGAATATTGTAAATCATGCTAATTACATGATTAAAGACATCGGCATTCCTCCGGACCTGAAGATGGCGGAAAAGATCTCTCACAAGATGAAAGTGCCTATTCGGATCAACTTTGAAGGAAAAGAATGGGAAAGTGATTCAGGAATACCGGAATTTAATAGTATAGACCTTCCCGACTACAAAAACTTTGAGGGCTTTTCGGCAGGATTTAATGAGAAGGGATTATGTGTCTATTATGTTAAAGATTCATATAAAATACTTCTTGTAATGCATGAAAAAAAGGAGGGATTCAGGAAGGTTGTGAATTCTCTTATTATTCTTCTTCTCAGTTTTGCAATTTTAATAATTATTGTTCTTTATTTCTTTATAAGATGGCTGCTTAGACCAGTCAAAGTCCTGAAGGAGGGAGTTGACCAGGTAAGTGCCGGGAATCTGAATATCGAAATGCCTGTCCGGAGTACTGATGAACTCGGTCAGTTGGCGGTCTCGTTCAATTCAATGACCAGCAGGATCAGCGACATGATAACATCTCGTGATCAATTGCTCCGGGATGTCAGTCATGAGCTGAGATCACCACTTACAAGAATAAAGGTAGGAATGGAGTTAATAGAAGATAGTAAGGTGAAACATGGGATCCTTGAAGATATAGCTGAAGTGGATATGATGATATCCGAACTGCTTGAAACAGACAGGCTGAACAGCAGGTTCGGAAAACTAAAAATTGAAAAAACAAATATATTTCAACTGATCAGCGTTGTTATAAAGGAATTTGGATCAATGAAACCCGGGATCAAATTTGACAATTTCCCTGATGACCTGGAACTTGACCTGGATATGGAGAGGGTGTTGATCCTCTTCAGAAATATCCTGAGCAATGCTCTCCGTTACTCTGATGAGAACGGTGAACCTGTCAGGATAAAATGTGAAAAAAGAAAAAATGAAGTTGTTATTGATGTCTGTGATTCAGGGATCGGAATACCTGAGGATGAACTTATAAATATATTTGAACCTTTTTACAGGGTAGATAAATCAAGATCGAGAGAGACCGGCGGATACGGTCTCGGAATGAGCCTCAGTAAAAAGATAATGGATGCACATAAAGGACAAATTTTCGTAAAAAGTTCTCCCGGAAAAGGTACCTGTATAAAGCTAAATTTTCCAACTGGCAGCATTAACTGAATTTTCCACAAATCATCGTTACATTTTGTAACATTTCTAAAATTTTTCATTAACATTTAAACCGTTTAATAGATATGGAACAAAATCCTAAGGAGATAAAATGAATTTTAACAACAGGATGTCACAGAAAAGAAGTTTCGTGCAGTCGGTTTTTTACGGATCACTATTTCTCATTATTTTCAGTTTGGGGATCTTTCCAGAAACTCCTGAGATTCTAACGATCAGTGAATCAATTGAATTAACCTTAAAAAACAATCAGGACCTTTTCAAGTATGCAAATAATGTTTTATCGATGAAAAGTAATCTTGACCAGAAGAAGAAAAATTTTCTACCGGATCTCAGTTTGTCCGGAAATTTCAGTAAAAACTATTACAAAACAGCTGATGACTCCGGAGATTATTTGAGCAATAATAACAGGAATTTCAACCTCAGTTTGTCAACTAATCTGGTACTTTTCAATGGGTTTTTTAATGTTTCAGATAAAGCCCGGGCTTTCTCCCGTTACAAAGGTTCCCGGAACAATTACACAAGGACTGAACAGACGGTAATCTTCCAGACCATTCTGAATTATCTTGATGTTGTACTTTCTAAAGAATTGATCAGGGTCGGGAATGAAAATCTAAATACACAAAATTTATTGTTGGCTAGAATCAAAGATTTTTTTAAAGCAGGGAAAAAAGCTGCAGTCGATGTTCATTACCAGAATGCCGAGATCGCAAATTCCCAATATCAGTTATTGAATTCAGAAAAAGGGCTTAAACTGGCAAAGGTGAAATTGATGGAAGGGATAGGATTCGTTTCAGGCCTGGAGTTTGATGTTGTTATACCTGTAATTGATGATCCTGCAAACTTTATTGATCTTGAGAAGGCGGAGATATTAAAACTTGCAAAAGGGAACAGAGCTGATCTGAAGGCAGCAGAACTCAGTATTGATGCAGCAAAATATGGACTTACCTCGGCGAAGTCCGGATACTATCCTAAGATCTCTCTTTTCGGAGATGTTTCTTCCGGTTATTCAAGCCGGGATATTATTAACTCGTTCTCAGATCAATTGTGGGACAATAATCTTTCAGCTTCTGTGGGGGTCGCAGTTTCTATGCAGATATTTGACAGAGGATCAACCAGGAATCAGGTCACTCAGGCCAGACTGGATCTGGAAAACAGCCGGATAGATCTGATAAAGGTGGAAAATCAGGTTTGGTCGGAGCTGATCCAAGCTGAATCAAATTACAGAACGGCACTCAGGTTGATCGAAGTAGCTGGTGCCAAACTTGAGTATTCAATGTCAGCTCTTGACAGTATGACAGAAAGATACAATGTTAATGCTGCAACCATAACCGAGGTTTCACAAACCCGGTCGCAATATTTGCAATCTCAATATGATCAGGTAGATGCCAAAATGAATTTATTCAGACAGGGGATAACTTTGCTCTACCAGATAGGTGATACAAAAAAAATGTTATCTCTGATCAGGTAAAAAATATTAAGGAGAAAAAAATGAGAAAAAAAATAATTATTATCTCAATCGTAGTTATAGTAGCAGCTCTGGTTTTATTTATGGTGTCGGGAAAGGGAAGGACAGGAGGGGATGAAGGATATAAACTGGTAGAAATAAAGAAGGGAAATATAGAAAACCTTGTCTCCAGCACAGGCACATTATCCGCGCTTGAAACGGTTGAAGTAGGATCACAGGTGTCAGGAATAATCACTAAACTTTATGTTGATTTCAACTCATCTGTAAAAAAGGGTCAATTGCTGGCCGTTCTTGATAAGACACTCTTTTTGGTCTCGGTTAATGATAAAGAGGCTTCGTTGAGCCGCTCCCGCGCAACTTTGAACAGAGCCAATGCCGAGGTTAAAAGGAATCAGCCATTATTTGAGAAAGGGCATATTTCCGGGGCAGAATTTCTGGTTATAAAGACAGATGCAGAAAAAGCTGTAGCAGATTTGCAGATATCAGCGGCTGCTTTAAAGAGAGCGAAAACTAATCTCGAATATAGTGAGATCAGGTCACCGATTGACGGGACAGTGATAGAACGGACGATAGATGAGGGACAGACTATTGCAGCCAGCTTTCAGGCACCGAAATTATTTGTTGTGGCTGAAGACCTGACAAGGATGCAGATCGAGGCGAAAGTGGATGAGAGTGATATAGGCCAGATCAAACAGGGGCAGGAAGTCCGGTTCTCTGTTCAGGCATATTCTGAAAAGATCTTTAAGGGGAAGGTGAGACAGATCCGGCTTCAGCCTGAAACTATCCAGAATGTTGTAAATTATACTGTGATCGTAGATGCTCCGAACAATAACAGACTGCTTCTCCCCGGGATGACAGCAACTGTCGATTTTTTAATAGAGGATGTAAATGATGTATTGCTGATATCCAATAAGGCATTCAGTTTTTCACCTCCTATGGAAGAGATGAGAAAGATATTTCAGAAAATGCGTTCAGGAGGAAAGGGGAGTGGACAGGGAGGGGGATCCGGGATGAACCCTTTCGGTGGAAATAACTCAGGCGGTCCCGGAGGATTTAAAATGCCCGAAGATACAGGAAGGGTTTTCTATGTGGACAAAGAGAATAATCTTTCAATGTCAATCTTCAAAAAGGGAGTAACTGACGGGATCAATACAGAAATAAAAAGTGTTATGAGGGGAGAGCTTATTAAAGGGGCCAAAGTAATAACCGGCATCGAGAAGGTTAAGAAGAAAACCAACTCCGGATCAAAGAACACCCTGCTCCCAAGTCGCGGTAGCGGCCGGAGATAAGGTCGGAAAAATGGAAATAATTAAAATTGGCAAAATAAAAAAAACTTACATTGTAGGCGATGTTAAAGTTCATGCCCTGCGGAAAGTAGATCTGACAGTGAAAAAAGGAGAGTTCGTATCGGTAATGGGATCATCAGGATCCGGGAAATCCACATTAATGAATTTGATCGGATGTCTTGATACCCCAACATCCGGAACATACATACTTGACGGAGAAAAGATTGATGAACTGAAAAAACCTCAATTGTCTGATATCAGGAACCAGAAGATCGGTTTCGTTTTTCAGGGTTTCAACCTTCTTCCCAGAACAAATGCTCTTGAGAATGTTGAACTGCCACTTCTGTATGACAGGAGAGGGAGGGTAAAAGATCCTTCGGAAAAAGCTAAACAGGCACTGGACAGGGTCGGGTTGCTTGACAGGATGGATCATGAGCCGACACAACTTTCCGGCGGGCAGCAGCAGAGGGTTGCACTTGCACGGGCATTGGTAAATGAACCCTCTATTATCCTGGCAGATGAGCCGACCGGGAACCTGGACTCACGGACATCCATCGAAATGATGAAGATATTACAGGAACTTAACAGTCAGGGAATAACTATACTCCTTGTCACTCACGAGGAGGATATTGCCTGTTATTCAAGCAGGATAGTCAGATTAAGGGATGGAATAAAGATTGAGGACAAAGTTTTAACTGAGATCCGCTCAGCAGCGAAAGATCTGGAGGAGATGGGAGCCATTCCGGTTGAGTTGAACGGGAATGGATATTCCACGGAGGTTTAGCAAATGAAAATAAAAAATCTATTAAAAGTTGCATATAAAAGTATAATTAAGAACAGAATGAGGAGCTTCCTGACAATGCTCGGAATAATTATTGGTGTCGGGGCTGTGATAGCTCTTGTTGCGATCGGGCAGGGGACTTCAGAAGAAGTTGAAAGCCAGATCTCATCACTTGGCTCCAACCTTATTATGGTGATGCCGGGATCGTCACACTTTGGTGGAGTAAGCCGGGGTGCAGGCAGTATTAACTCATTAACTCTCAAAGATGTTGATAAATTAAAGAAGGAATCAACATACATTAGAGAAGCTTCAGCATATGTTCGTGCTTCCGGGCAGGTGATAGCCGTAGGCAAGAACTGGTCTACATCCATAAATGGTGTCGATCCCAATTACCTGATAATTAAAGATTGGGAATTGGAAAAAGGGAATTTTTTCACAAAAAGAGAGATCCGTTCCAGGGCAAAAGTTGCAGTGTTGGGAAAAACTGTCTCTGATGAATTGTTCGAGGATTCGGATCCGGTTGGCCAGAGTATTAGAATCAGGAATATACCTTTTAAAGTTATAGGAGTTCTTGATGCAAAAGGGAGCAGTATGATGGGAGATCAGGATGATGTGATCCTGGTTCCTACTTCCACTGCACTTTATAGAATGACCGAAGGGAAGAATATCAGTATGATCATGATCAGTGCTGTCAGTAATGATGTAATGGAAGAAGCACAGGAAGAGATCGAAACTATTTTACGCAAATCTCATAACCTGAAAGATGAAGAGGCAAGTAATTTCAGATTGAGATCTCAAACCGAGATTATCGACAGGGTTTCTTCTGTCACAGGTGCCCTGACTGTGCTGCTCGGTGCAATAGCAGCAGTGTCTCTCCTTGTCGGAGGAATCGGAATAATGAATATTATGCTTGTATCGGTAACAGAGAGGACAAAGGAGATCGGGATCCGTCTTGCTATAGGGGCAAGGGGTAAAGATGTACTGGTTCAATTTCTGATTGAGGCGGTATTGCTGAGCCTGGTCGGTGGAATAATCGGAATAATATTCGGGGTTCTGCTTGCAAACGGAGCTTCATATTTTATGAACATGAGTATTGTGTTAAATCCATTTATATCTTTAATGGCATTTTCATTTTCCGGAGCTGTCGGTGTTTTCTTCGGGTTTTATCCCGCAAGAAAAGCTGCTGCAATGGATCCGATAGAGGCACTAAGATATGAATAGTTTACGGGAAAAGCAGATTTCTAGTATAATGATATTTAAACAGAAGAGGTAAATAATGAAAAATTATTCAGTATTCCTGTTGAGCATATTGATGATATTCAGTTTTTTAGCTGGAGATGAATTGAAAAGTGAAAATCAGGCTTTGGGAAAATATGGAAGAGTTTTAAATGAACTCAAACTAAGACTTGCACTTGATGAAGTTCAATTTAAGAAAAGCAATGAAGTTTTTTCTGCAAATGAATCCCAGAAGAAGGTAGATCTCGATCTTTTTAAGACAAGTTCAATGGCAATGATCCGCGCAGCGGAAAGGAGACGTGAAATAACAGACAGCAGGATAAATGAAATTCTTTCGGATCTTCAGAAAATCAGTTTCGAAAAATATAAGAAAGAGAGAGAAGCAGACAAAGAGCTTTTCAGACTCAGGGAAGGAGTCCTGTTAACTAATAAACAGGAAATTCAGGCAGAGATAATAATTTCAGAGTATGAAAATGTATTGAAGCGATTATATATAAGGCTTGATTATTATATAAAAAGTGGTCAGGACAGGAAAAAGAAAAGCAGTGAAAGCGGGAAACTATTAAAAAGCCGCACAGGTGGTCTCGAAAGGAGAAATCCGGAAGTAGTAAAAATGGAACAGGGGCCTCCCGAAAAGATACTTGAAGTCCAGAATGAAAAGGCAAAAAGGATCAAAGAATATCTGACCGGGGATCAAAAAGTATTGTATTCGGAATTGCTGAAATTTCAGGAACAGGAGCTGAGGTCATATATCAGAAAGTTGAGGAGATAGATCCGTTTGCTTTTCAAAATTGATTTCAATCATAGAAAAAAATGATTTTTTTTTGATTCTGTAGTATTATATACAAAGACAGACAATAGGTGAAATACATGGATTTAAAAAAAATAAGATCACAATTTCAAAAATGGGATATCTCAAAAATTGAATTTCCAAAAATAGATTTTTCCAGCCTTAAGCTTCCAAAAGCTAAGATGTCTCCGTTAAAGATCGGGAATCTCACAGCAAAAATTCCGATCGTACAGGGTGGAATGGGTGTAGGGATATCTCTTTCCGGCCTTGCATCTGCTGTTTCGAGAGCCGGCGGAATAGGTGTTATTGCTGCAAATGCGATCGGTATGATAGAGCCTGACTATTTTAAGAACGGTGTAGAGGCAAATATAAGAGCTTTACGTAAAGAGATAAGAAAGGCGAAAGAGAAAGGAGATAACGGGATCATTGGTGTCAATATCATGGTCGCTCTTAACGATTATCATGAAATGATGGATGTTGCTATTGAAGAAAAAGCTGATGTACTGTTCCTTGGAGCAGGCCTGCCACTCAGAGGAATTCCTGTTGAACGGATAAGAAAAGCCGGTGTAAATATTGTCCCGATCGTCAGTTCAGCAAGAGCTGCGAGGTTAATATTCGGTTATTGGGAAAAGAACTACGGGACAATTCCTGACGGAGTTGTTGTTGAAGGGCCGGAAGCCGGAGGCCATCTCGGCTTCAAACATGAACAGATAGAAGATCCCGCATTCCGTCTTGAAAAGATCATACCTGAAGTTGTAGAAACTATAAATGAGATCGGTAAAAGGAACGGGAGAGAGATCCCGGTTATTGCAGCCGGGGGGATATTTACCGGAAATGATATTCATAAATTCCTGAAACTCGGTGCAAGTGGTGTCCAGATGGGTACCAGGTTTGTTGCAACGGAAGAGTGTGATGCCGACCCCGGCTTCAAGCAAAATTTTGTAAATGCAAAAAAAGACGATATCATGATCATTAAAAGTCCGGTAGGAATGCCGGGGAGAGCTATAAAAAATAATTTCCTTAATGATGTTCACTCTGGAGTTAAGAAAAAATTCAAATGCCCATGGCAATGTCTTGAAAGTTGTGAAGCAGATAAAGCGAACTATTGCATCTCAATAGCATTGAACAATGCGAGAAAGGGCAATATGATTCACGGGTATGCTTTTGCCGGTTCAAATGCATATAGAGTTAAATCTATTGTACCTGTGAGTGAACTTGTCGATGAGCTTAAGAGCGGATACAGCAATGTTGTTGAACAAAGTTCAGAAAAGATCAAGAATGAATTTGAGATTATTAAGGGAAAACTCATCCGGTTGAAGGATGAATATGAAGAGGTTATAGATCAGGCTCTGAATCAATTAAAGAAAGATTACAGGAACAGTATAAATAAAAAATCTGAATATCTTAAAATTGAGATTGAGAAGCAGAAGATAAAGCTTGCTTCTCTTAAGGAGGAATTCCTCGAAGGGATAGGAACTCTTTCCATTCTTCAAAAAGAGTTTTTATCTGTGTCGACATAATAAGTAAATCTTTGTTAATTTAATTATTTAGGAGAATATGGTTTTGAAAAAGATCCTAAAAAAGTATTCTTTTGTACTGATTATCCTTTTACTTGTTCTTTTATATCATCATCCGATTATCGGTGGAATTTTAGAATCAAAACTTGCAGTCAGCTTTGAACCCGACACTCAGTATATTCTCAGTGTTATTGAGTGGAACCAGTATTCGCTTCTTAATGAACCTGGGGCGATATATCACCTGAATTATTTTTACCCAAGCGGCTATGTAACCTTTTACGGCCATCCACTATTTGGTGAGACTCTGGTTTTCATAATTCTGAATAATCTTGCAGGAATCAGCCTTGTTAATACTTTCAATCTTTATTTACTGTTATCTTTCTGGATAGGTGGGGTAGGAGTATTTTTATTTGCCAGAGAGGTATTAAAAAGTGATCTGGGAGGTATTACTGCTGCCGGAATATATATATTCTTCCCACATCTGATTGAGATAGCTAACTTACTTAATGTTTTTTCATTTTTCTGGATAGGTTATATCCTCTATTATATTGTGAGATTTTATCGGGAGATGAAATGGAAGTATGCATTTTATTCGGGAGTATTTATTTTTTGCCAGGGCCTTTTTTCAATATATCATGGGTTCTTTTTAATAGCTATCTTGCTTCCATTGTTATTCTTACTACTCCTGATTTTCAGGTATCTCGATTTCAAATCAGTATTAAAGTTCACTATTTCACTGTTGCCCTTCCTGATCCTTCTGGTATTGATATTTCATCCTTTCATTTCAACGATCCAGGATTCAGATCTGAAAAGACACTTCTCATACGATTCTCTTGTTGATTCATCTAGATTATTCAGTGCTGGTTCATTTTTTTATAAATTAGTACCAGCTTTAAAAGAAATAAAATTTAAGTTATTTCCAGGGTTCATGTCAATTGCTTTTGCAATTATAGCTCTGACAGGAATAAATCGAAAAAAAATAATATGGTTCAGTTTTATGTTAAGTCAGTTTTTTTTAATATATGTTTTAAATCTGCAGGGATTTGTGTTGATAACAAATTTGATAATGATCTTAATCATTATTGAAATGATTTTTTATCTATATTATTACCGCGATATTATTCAACCGGATATTAAATTATTTTTCCTGTTATTTATAATTTATTTCCTTGTTTTTTTTAAATTCTCAACAGTTCTTGGCGGGTATGAATTTTCTGTATATGGTATCCTGCTTAAAGCATTTCCTCCTTTAAGTAATTTCAGGTTTCTTTTCAGAGGGATACTTGTTTTACTACCCATTTTTAGTGTAATTGTCTCCGCAGGATTGATGAAAATTATTCGAAGGAAAGAGAAATATGGCTCAGTGATAGTAATACTTTTTTTACTGTTTGTGGGGCTTGAAAATTTTGCTGGATACAATCCAATCAGATTTGATGAAAAGCAGCCGAAAAAGTACAGGACCATCAAGAAAAACAGCAACAAAATAATTTTAGAATTACCTATCTTCAAACCGGGGTTCGGACAGGTCCGGAACAGCAGATATACGATCAATACCAGGCATCATTATAACTATTATGTGAATGGCAGGACTGCTTATAGACATTTTGGATCAAATATCCAAATCTTTGACAGAGTTATGAAGAATAGACAATTTCCCGATAGAGAAGTATTGAAATATTTAATAGAGAACTATAGTGTTGATTATGTAATCATCAATCATCACAGGAGATTTCCCCTCTCTATTAGTAAGATCAGGGAAAGGACATCAGAACTTTCGGATATCTGTAAGATCATAGATATTGGAGATACCTATGTTGTCCTGGAATTGTCAGAAACCGGACCGCAAAAGAAATTTATCAGAAAATATTCACCGTTTCATTTAAAGAACAGAAAATTAAAGCTCTCCATGTCCGGTAACTATACAGGCAGAGTTTCAGTTTCGGTTGAGGGAAAAACAGAAGGAAATTCGATTATTGTTAATAACTCATCAAATATTATATTAAATTTCCCGGATTTATCACCAGCTATTTCCGGAGAGAAGATTTTGATCAGTTTTGACAAAGAAGTGAAAGTGCTGAAGATCGATCTGGTTGAAAAATAACAAGCTTCTTAATACTTCCTGTAATTCCCTATTCTAAATATCTAAATATGACATAGGAGGTCATATTTCTCTTGATTTTTAACATTTTCTGTGCTAAAAATACCTATGCTCGATTTAGATATCTCTGTTTTATATACAATAATTATCCTGTGGATACTACTCATAATTTTAAACAAAATTTTTTATAAACCTGTAGGCGGGATCATTAATGAGAGAGAGAAAAAATCTGAAACTGAGAATACTGCAATTTCAAGCATGAAAATCGATATAGAAGATAGAGCGGAAGAAATTGAATTTGTTATGAAAAAGGCCAGGAAGGATTCAATAGGGATATCTGAGGAAATAATAAAGAAGGGTGAGTCTGCCAGAGAGGAACTTCTCAGCACAACCAGGAAGAAAACAACAGAAGATTTCAGGGGAAGAATGGTTTTACTTGATCGAGAGATAATTGAAGCTGAAGATAAACTGAAAGGTGAGATCAAAAACTTCAGTAAGAAAATAGAAGGGATTTTCACATGAGACAAAAAAGATCCATAGGAATCTTTTTCATATTGGTTTTTGCGATGTCTCTGACCCTTGCTGCTTCAGAAGGTGGCGAACACCATTTTGACTGGATAGGATTTTTCGGTAAACTCCTTAACTCTTCAATTCTGATAGGCGCAATCATATATTTTTTAAGAAAGCCGCTAATTGAAATGCTTTCCAGGAAAAGTGTTGAGATCAGAGATGACATAGTGGTTAGAGAGTCGGAATTGAACGAGCATAAAAAATCACTTTCGGGGATACAGAACAGGCTTGACAAGATTGAGAGTGAGGTCGGGGAGATGCTTTCTAAAGCCGCAAAGAGCGGAGAGATCGAGGCTGAGAGGATAAGAGAGCTGGCAAAACTCGAATCAGAAAGAATAATCCGGAATAACAGTGCAGAGATAGATGCAAGAATTGAATCTTCGATTATCGAGCTTAAAAAGAAAATAGCAGATATGACCATTGAAGAATTCAGAAATAATTACAGATCGATATTAAATATGGATATCCATAAACGAATTATTGATAAAAACATTGAGATAAGCGGAGATATTATTGAAAAAGGTTAGTCTGGCAAAAAAATATACAAAAGCTCTTGCTGAATCTATAAAGAATGTTGAGGAGTATAAAAAGATAAGAGCAGAGCTGGAGCAATTTCTCGATTTCCTGTCAAGTGATCAGAAACTTAAGGCCGGACTTGAAACAATGTTGTTCGGGTTTGCCCAGAAACTTGAGATCCTCAGCATATACAAAAGTGAAGCAGGGATCAGTGAAAAAACTTTTAATTTTTTAAAGATCCTGATTGAGAATAACAGAATGTCATACCTCGAAAGTATGGTGGAAATATTGGAAGACCAGTGGTATGAAAGCAGGGGCATCGAGAAATTTGTTTTAATCTCTGCAGTTGCACTTGATCAGGACCAGGAGAATAAGCTTAAAGACCGATTGAAGAAAGCACTCAACAAAGATGTGGTTTTTGAAAAAGAGATTGATCCATCTTTACTGGCCGGGATTAAATTAATGAAAGGGTCGATCTATTATGATTTTTCGATCGAAGGTAATCTGAAAAAACTTAGAGAATCGCTTGTGAACGATGAAATGATTTAGGAGAGGCAGATGCAAATAAATGTAGAAGAAATCAGCGAACTGATAAAACAGAAGATCGAAGGTTTTAAACTTGATTTTGACAAGGATGAAACCGGAATCGTGATCTCAATAGGTGATGGAATTGCACAGGTTTATGGCCTTGAGAATGCAATGTACAATGAACTTGTTGAATTTCCGAACAATATCTTCGGTATTGCATTGAATCTTGAAGAAGATAATGTAGGTGCCATCATTCTCGGTGAGGGACACCTGATAAAAGAAGGAGACTTAGTAAGACGGACAAAGAGGATCATATCTGTACCTGCCGGTGAAGCGCTTGTAGGAAGAGTTGTAAATCCGCTTGGTGAACCTCTCGATGATAAAGGCCCTATCGATACAAAGGTGTTTATGCCGATCGAAGCAATTGCACCGGGAATTATTGACAGAACTCCGGTTAAAGAACCACTTCAAACAGGCATTAAGGCTATCGATGCAATGATCCCTATAGGAAGGGGTCAGCGTGAATTGATAATTGGTGATCGTCAGACAGGTAAAACTGCGATCGCATTAGATACAATAATAAATCAGAAAGGGCAGGATGTTATTTGTGTATATGTTGCAATAGGACAAAAGCAGTCAACTGTTGCCCAGGTTATAAAAAAACTTGAGGATACAGGTGCAATGGAATATTCCATAGTTGTTGTTGCCAGTGCCTCAAATCCTGCTGCACTGCAGTATATAGCTCCATTTGCGGGATGTGCAATGGGTGAATATTTTATGAATAATGGTAAACATGCATTATTGATCTATGATGATCTTTCGAAACATGCAGTAGCATACAGAGAAATTTCACTTCTTCTCAGACGTCCTCCGGGGAGGGAAGCTTATCCTGGAGATGTTTTTTATCTTCATTCAAGACTACTTGAGAGAGCTTCAAAACTGAGTGAAAAAAAAGGGGGAGGATCTCTTACGGCACTTCCGATGATCGAGACCCAGGCTTCTGATGTTTCCGGCTATATCCCTACAAATGTTATTTCTATTACAGACGGGCAGATTTATCTTTTACCTGATCTTTTTAATGCTGGCCAGAGGCCGGCGATCGATGTGGGTATATCTGTTTCGAGGGTCGGAGGGAATGCCCAGATAAAAGCAATGAAGCAGGTTGCCGGTTCACTCAAAATGGATCTTGCACAATACAGAGAGCTTGCAGCATTTACGCAATTCGGATCTGATCTTGATAAAGTTACCATTGCTCAGCTCGAGAGAGGTAAAAGGCTTGCTGAATTGTTGAAACAGGGTGAAGGTGTGCCTCTTTCTGTTGAAAAACAGATCGTTATAATATTTGCAGGTACAAAAGGGTATCTCGATGAATTTCCGGTATCAGCGATTTCTGATTTTGAGGAAAAATTACTTACATATGTCGAAAAAGGTAATCCCGGAATATACAGAAAGATAAGAGAAGAAAAGAAGATATCAGGAGAACTTGAAGCCGAGATGCATGAGGCAATAAAAGATTTCGTTGAAGAGTTCAGGAGCTCACTGGAAAAATAATGTCTGGCAATCTGATTGACCTGAGAAGAAGGATATCTACGGTAAAAAATACCCGGAAGATCACAAAAGCAATGAAAACTGTTTCTGCAGTGAAATTGAGAAAAAGTGTAACTGAAATAAACCGCTCAAAGCCAATACTTGAAAAACTTGAATATCTGATCAGCCAGGTAGGGAAATCTACTGAATTCCGTAAAAGTCCGCTTATGAAAAAAAGAGAAGATGGAGAAACAATTATTGTTGCAATTTCTGCCGATAAAGGATTATGCGGATCATTTAACTCAAATCTTGCAAAGGAAGCGGAACTCTATTATCAGAAAGTGATCGAAGATGGCGGGAATCCTTCTTTTATCACTGTTGGTAAGAAGGTAAACAACTATTTGACCAAGAAAGATCTGAAGATAAGGAAAAACTTTCCTGACTTTATGATCAAATTAAAATTTGCAGATTCAAAAGAACTTACTGAATATTTAAAGGAAATCTTTCTTGAAGAAGAGATAAAGGAGATAAAATTTGTTTTTACAGCCTTCAGATCTTCTTCAAAGCAGGAAATAGCAGACAGATCTCTATTCCCGATCAGCCTCGATTTTTCCGGGGAAGAGGAAAGTGAAGAAGTGGAATATATTTTTGAGCCGGAACCGGGGGAGATACTGGACCTTCTTTTACCGAGATTCATTAATTCAATTGTTTTTCATACAATGCTTGAATCATCGGCTTCGGAACATGCTGCCAGAATGATTGCTATGGAACTTGCGACCCAGAATGCAAGTGAAATGATTCATAACCTTACTCTGACGATGAATAAGCTGAGGCAGGCTTCAATAACAAATGAACTGCTTGAGATCATTACTGCAACCGAAGCGTTGACTAATTAGGAGAATTAATAATGAGTGAAAAGAAAAAAGATAATGTCATAACCGGAAAGGTGATTGAGATCATAGGCCCCGTTGTAGATGTTGAATTTGCTGAAGGGTACCTCCCTCCAATCCATAATGCAATAAATATTGTATCCGATGGTTATGATGTTGCAAAACCTATAAATATTATTACTGAAATTCAATTCCATCTTGGTGAAAACAGGGTAAGAACTATTTCAATGCATCCGACTGACGGACTTGTCAGGGGGATGAAGGCAATTGATACCGGGGGTCCGATAACAGTTCCTGTAGGAAGAGAAGTATTAGGGCGCGTTCTCAATGTGACAGGTGATCCTGTTGATGAATTGGGCGAAGTTAAAACTGAAAAAAGATATCCTATACATAGAGAGCCCCCTTCACTCGAGGAACAGGATACAACACTTGAAATGTTTGAAACGGGAATTAAAGTTATTGATCTGCTTGAACCTTATCTGAAGGGTGGAAAGATCGGATTATTCGGTGGAGCCGGGGTAGGTAAAACTGTTCTGATCATGGAGATGATCAACAATGTTGCAAAGAAACATGGCGGTCTATCTGTTTTTTCAGGAGTTGGAGAAAGGACAAGAGAGGGGAATGACCTCTATCTTGAAATGAATGAATCAGGGGTTATTGATAAAACAGCATTAATTTACGGACAGATGACTGAACCTCCGGGAGCAAGACTTAGAGTCGCTCTGACCGGATTAACGGTTGCTGAATATTTCCGGGATGAGGAAGGGCTTGATATACTTTTATTCATTGATAATATATTCAGATTCACTCAGGCTGGTTCAGAAGTTTCTGCTACTCTCGGCAGGATGCCTTCTGCTGTCGGATATCAGCCCAACCTTGCATCTGAAATGGGTGAAATGCAGGAGAGGATAACATCAACAAATAAAGGATCGATCACATCTATTCAGGCTATTTATGTTCCTGCTGATGACTATACAGATCCAGCTCCTGCTACAACCTTTGCTCATCTTGATGCAACAACAAATCTCTCAAGGGCATTGACCGAGATCGGAATTTATCCGGCTGTTGATCCTCTTGAGTCATATTCAAGGATACTTGATCCCAAAATAATAGGTGATGAACACTACAGAGTTGCAAGACGTGTAAAAGAGATCCTGCAGAGATATAAAGATCTTCAGGATATTATTGCTATCCTTGGTATGGAGGAACTTTCTGATGAAGATAAAGTGATCGTAAACCGCGCCAGAAAGATACAGAAATTCCTTTCCCAACCCTTCTTTGTTGCCGAGGAGTTCACGAATATGAAGGGGAAGTATGTTGAGATCAAAGATACAATAAAAGGGTTCAAAGAACTTGCCGAGGGAAAATATGATGACCTTCCAGAGCAGGCTTTTTATATGTGCGGTAGTATCGAAGAAGTAATTGAAAAAGCAAATAAGATGAGGGAATAATGGCTGACCCCATTTCACTTGAAGTTATAACTGCAACTGAAACAGCAGTCAAAGAAGAAATTCATGAACTTTATATCCCCGCATATTATGGAGAAGCAGGAATTCTCGCAGATCATCTCCCATTTATATCGATATTAAAATTCGGTGAGATCTCATACAGGGATGTTAAAGGAGAGAATCACTATCTTTACATTGAAAATGGATTTATGGAAGTTCGGGATAATAGAATAATCATAATTTCCGATCTCACAATAAGAGGAGAGGACCTTGATCCGGGAGACATAGATTTTGCAATGAAAGAGATAAATAAAAAGATAAACTCTGCTTCAGATGGTGAAATTACAGTTACTGAATTGGAAGATGCAATTCTGGAGCAGAAAAAACTTAAAGCTAAGTCTGAAATAATAAAAAAAGTTAATATAAAATAAAATTCCTTTAATCGGATTTTTTCCAGTCCGGATCTCTCTTTTCCAGAAAAGATTTCATCCCTTCCTGAGCCTCATCTCCAACTCTTAAATTTGCAAGGAGCCTTGCAGTGAAATCTGATGCTTCTTCAAGGTTCAAGTCAGGTATCTTTGCAAAGAGTTCTTTACATGCAGCTATTGCATCAGGGCCTGCCAATTCAAGTTCATCCGCCCTCTTCATCGCCTCATTGATAAGCTTATCATCTTCAACGATCTCGTTTACAAGTCCGGTATCAAGAGCAATCTCAGGGCCGAATCTCCTTCCGGTTATAAATAATTCCTTAAGTTTTCCTCCTGTGGATTTTCTCAGCAAATATGTGGATATTATTGAAGGGATTAATCCGATCCTTACCTCAGATAATCCGAATGTTGCGGATTTTGATGCGATAACTATATCAGATGCAGCGACAAACCCCATTCCTCCCCCGATAGCAGCTCCATTTATTGCTGATATAACCGGTTTCCTGAATGTATATATTTTGTTGAAGAGATCTGATATTAATTTTGATTCACTTAAATTCTTTTCCATTGAATAATTTATGGTTTCACGCATCCATTTAAGATCAGCTCCCGCAGAAAATGAACGTCCTCTTCCGGATATGATTATTGATCTTATATTATTATCATTCTCTATATCATTCATTATTTCCAGGAGTTCAGTCATCATATCCCGGTTAAAAGCATTATGTACTTCGGGCCTGTTCAGCCATATTATAATTGACCTTTTTCTTAATTCGAACTCGATTGTTTTATAACTATTTTTTAATTTCATTTTATTTCATTTTAGCATCATCATAGCAACCTAGGTATCTTGCAATTACCAGTCGCTGGATTTCTGAGGTTCCCTCACCGATTTCAAGGACTCTCTGGTCCCTGTATAATCTTTCAACTTCATATTCTTTCATAAGGCCGTACCCGCCGTGTATCTGAACTGCATTGTTAACACATCTGTGAGCAACCTCAGAGGTATATAGTTTTGCCATTGCGGACTCTTTTTTAAAATCTTTACCATTATCACAAAGCCATGCAGCTTTGTATAATAGATTTCTTGCTGCTTCAATTTCTACCGCCATATCTGACAATTTAAATGCAGTTCCCTGAAATGTGGAAATCGGCTTGTTGAATTGAATTCTTTCCCTGGCATATTTCAGTGCCAGATCAAAGGCTCCCTGTGCTGCTCCCAGGCCCATTGCCGCGATAGAAAGTCTTCCCCTGTCAAGTGTGTCCAGCATAATATGAAATCCATCTCCTCTTTCTCCGAGGAGGTTGTTATCTGAAACTTTAACATCGTCAAAAAAAAGTTCAGCTGTATTTGAACCCCGCCACATCATTTTGTCATGCATTGTTCTCGTTTCGAATCCTTCAGTTCCGGTATCTACCAGGAAACATGTGTATTCTTTTTTTCCGCCTGCCTTTTTCCCGGTCACAGTCTGAACAGTTGACCCGAGAGTTATTGGAGAAGAAGCATTGGTTATGAATATTTTTGATCCGTTAATAATCCAGCTGTTTTCATCTTCCGGACAAAGGATTGCTGTTGTTCTTGTCCCGCCTGCATCCGATCCTGCATCAGGTTCGGTAAGTCCGAAGCCCCATAAATTTTCACCGGTACACAAAGATGGGATATATTTTTCCTTTTGAAGGTCATTACCATAGTAATAGAGGGGGCCAACACCAAGAGAGTTGTGAGCAGCAAGTGTAGCAGCCTGTGATCCGTCGATCCTGGCTATCTCCTCAACTGCTATAATATATTCTATATATCCAAGGCCAACACCTCCATATTTTTCGGGAATGAAGATTCCGAACAATCCAAGTTCCCCCATCTTTTTTGTCAATTCGACTGAGAATTCTTCTTTTTTGTCCAAATCATGAGCAAGGGGGCGAATTTCTTCCTCGGCAAATTTCCTTACCGATTCCCTTATCATTCTTGCTTCTTCAGATAATTCAAAATTCAATTTTCCCTCCTTAATCAACTGAAATTAAAAAGAGAGGATCTCCCTGTTTTACTTCAGAAGAATCCTCCTCAAGCACTTTTTTAACTTTCCCTTTCTCATATTTCTCATCACCTGTGAATACGATCTGATTGAAAGATTTCATCACTTCAATAAGGCCGAGAACAGTTCCTTTGTGGATAACAGATCCGGAAGAAATGAAAGGAGGGGACTCAGGTGAGGGTTTGGTATAAAAAACACCAGTTGTAAAAGCAGTGATAATTATCTCGTGCTTCCCGCTTTTATCAGTTTTCTGATCTTTCACTGCATTTTGTACTCTTTGTGTTTTTCCCACTTCTGATTTGAGTGATAAAATGGGGGTTTTGTGTCCGACAGGAAATATAAGTAAATTATTCTCTCCGGATTTGACAATACCTGAAACATTCTCAGGTAGACATACACGGGAAATGGAGCCCATGAGATTCAAATTACCGATATATGAACCAGGGTATAAAATATCTCCAACTCTTACTTTTATCTCAAATATTCCAATTCCCGGAGACAAAATATTAAATGATCCTTTTTCCTCTTTATAAAATGCTTCAACTCTTTTCCTGATCACTTATTTATTCTCCACTCTCTTCAATGTTAATAAGATCATGAATTGACCATATTCTTGGGTTTTTTACACGTCTGTATCCGGTACTCTGGTAAGAAAGCTCCATCAACATTTCAAGGTATGATCTTAGTTTGCCTAAAGTTACAATCTCATCCGTATCCATTTGTGAAGCTGAAGCTACCGGATCCATATCTTTTTCTATTCTCTCTTCAACATCTTTCATTCCCTTCTCTATTTTTGAATATTCCTGTTCATTTTCTGCAATAATATTAAAATTATCATCAAGTCTGGTATTAAAAGCGCCAATCGCAAGAGTTTTTCCTTCCATAACCGATAGCCTCGTGATCGGGGTTGAGATCTGAAGTACAGGTTCAAAAGGGAGCCCGTTCATTGCATAATATCCTGCACCGGAGGCTTTTCGTAATAAAACCGTAAATACCGGTGTTGTAAGATTTGATATTGAATAGAGAAGGTTAGATCCAAATCCAAGCAATCCGTCTGTTTCTGCTTCCAGGCCTATATCAAAACCAGATATATCCTGAAGCCATAAAATCGGAATTCCATCATCATCGCATGACCGGATAAAGGATGTGATTTTAGATATCCCTTCCTTATACAGGATTCCCCCCGGCCTTTTCTCACCACTTGATTTTTTGTTATCGATCAATTCAGTATTATTTGCAACTATTCCACAATATAATCCGTTTATTTTCCCGATACCGCAAATGATCTCTTCTCCTTTCCCTGAAAATATTTCACGAAAAAGGGAATTATCAGTCAACCTTGCTATTATTTGTCTCATATCATAGTTGATCCTGTAATTGTCCGGGAAAATACCCTCTATCTCTTCTGTCAGGAATAGAGGGTCGGATGCATTATCACTGTATCGGTAATAATCGGCTCCACTTGATGGGAGTTTTTCTATTTCTTTGATTATTTTTTTCAAGAGTGATTCATCATCCGGGACTCTGTGATCAGCACAACCTGATAGGTGAACATGAATATCAGGGCCTCCAATTGACAGAGAAGTGATATTTTGACTTTTTGCCCCTTTTATAAGAGCAGCACCGGCAATTACCATGTATGCCTGTTCAGTCATAAACACAATATCACTTATAATTGGCATATACCCGCCTCCGGCTATACAATCTCCAAAGACACCGGCAATTTGAGGGACTTGTGCATCACTAAGTTTGCTGTTCATTTTAAAAATGTGGCCTGCTCCGTATTTTCCGGGGAAAGTATTTGATTGTTCCGGCAGGAACAATCCACTGGAATCTATCAGGTAAACTACAGGTATTCTGAGTCGTAAAGAAATTTCCTGGGCTCTCTGTATCTTTTCCGGTGTTCTAGGCCACCATGATCCTGAAGCAACAGTATTGTCATTTGCAATTATAGTCACGTATCTTCCGGAGATCTTAATAAATGCAGTGATAACTCCTGCTCCTGGAGAAATCTTTTCCGAACCCGGATCTCCGAATTTTTTTCCATAATTTACAAAACTCCCGATAGGAAAGATGCTCGAATCCTCATCCTTCAATAATTCAATTCTTTCCCAGGCGGTCATTTTATTTTTTTTATGAACTCTCTCAATATATTTTTCACCCCAACCGTATCTAATCTCATTCAAGATTGAATTGTATCTTGAATTGAGCTTTTTCATTGACTTCAAATTCTTTTCATAAACCTTTATATCCATGAAGTTTTCCAATGGATTACCGATTCGGTGAAGTATCATTTTAGCCATTTTGATCACCAAGAATTTTCTTAAGGCTCATATTATTATAGTCTCCACTTTTGAAAATACCGGAATTAAGGATATCCAGATGTGCTGGAATTGTAGTCTTTACACCTTTTATTGTGAATTTCTTTAATGTATTTATCATTGTTTCAATTGCTTTTTCCCTGGTCTCACCATGAGTGATAACTTTAGCGATCATGGAGTCATAAAAGACAGGAACCTCATATTTTGCTTTAACATGGGTGTCGATTCTTATCTTGCCGGGTCCTGAACTAAGATCTGGATTGAATTCTGTAATTATTCCGGGAGAAGGTAAAAAATTATTCCCCGGATCTTCAGCATTAATTCTGCACTCTATTGAATGTCCATTGAATTTAACGTCTTCCTGATTGAAGGATAACTCTCTGTTCAGTGCTATATTTATTTGCTCTTTAACAATATCGATGCCGGTGACCATCTCAGTAACTGTGTGCTCTACCTGGAGCCTGGTATTCATCTCCATAAAATACAGATTTTTTTTATCATCCATTAGAAATTCGATTGTACCTGCATTTATATATCCAATCTTTTTCAGAGAATTGAGTAATTCTCTCCCTTTATTTCTCCGGATATTTTCATCCATAGAGGGCGAAGGGGATTCTTCAATAAGTTTCTGGTTATTTCTTTGAATGGAACATTCTCTGTCTCCAAGATGGATCAGATTCCCATATGTGTCTCCGATAATCTGGAATTCAATATGTTTTGCCGTTTGAATAAGTTTTTCAAGATATATACTGGAACTTCCGAAAGCTTTTTCTGCTTCAACCTTTGCAAGGAGAAAATTTTTCTTTAATTCGACTCTGTTGTTACAGATCCTTATGCCTCTTCCTCCACCTCCTGAAGAAGCTTTCAACATCACCGGATATCCAATATCCTCTGCCGTCGCCAGCGCTTTTTCTAGGGATGGGAGGTTCCCGATGGAACCCGGGATAACATCCAGTCCTGAATTTCCAAAGGTCTCTTTTGCTTTGGACTTGTTTCCCATCAGGGCAATTGAATTTGATTGGGGCCCTATGAATGTGAGTTTTTGCTGAAAGCACATTTTTGCAAAGAGTTCATCTTCAGCAAGAAATCCATAACCGGGATGTACAGCTTGAGATCCTGTATTGATCGCTGCCTGGAGTATAGCCTCTCTGTTAAGATAACTCAGGCTGCTTTTTCCCGGTCCGATGCAAATTTTATTTTTTATATCTTTCAAATAAGGGAGATCAGAATCAGCTTCTGAATATACCGGAATTGGTTCTATATTTAAGTCATAACAAGCTCTGATTATCCTCTCAGCTACCTCACCCCTGTTTGCTATTAAGATTTTCCTGAACAATTCATTACCCCTTTTTAGTTTAGGAAACACAGTGCAAAAAGTCAACTGTAACAGAATACAGGGTTAGTTAAGTTTATACTTTTTCAGTTTGTCATATAAAGCTGTCCTGCTTATTTGCATATCTGCAGCAACAAGTGTTTTATTCCACTTATGTTTGTTAAGCAATCCGATTATAAACTCTTTTTCCAAAGTTTTGTCTGAGGACCTTCTGAATTTTATTGTGGATTTAGCTCTTCTGACAATCTCATCTTTAAGATGTGACAGGTCAACTATGTCGTCATTTTCCGATAAAGAAATTATCTTATTGATCTCATTTCTCAACTCTCTGATATTTCCGGGCCAGTCATAACCTTCGAGAACTTCTATGGCTTCCTTTGTAAAACCTTTGATAACTATTTTATTCCTTTCTGAGAAAATTTTAACAAAATAGTTTATGAGGGGGAGAATATCATCTTTCCTATCCCTGAGTGGCATCAGGTTCAGAGAAACATGGTTCAATCTGTAAAAAAGGTCCTCTCTGAAAATCTTCTCTTCAACCAGGTGTGAGATGTTCTTATGGGTCAGACAGATTATCCTCAGGTGAACTTTAATAGGAACATTGCCCCCGATCCTGTAGAATTGTTCCTCCTGGATCGCTCTGAGAAGTTTTTTCTGAAGGCTTAACGGCATATCCCCAATCTCATCAAGGACAAGTGTTCCTCCTGAAGAAAGCTCCAGTTTCCCCTTTTTTTGTGCTCCTGCATCAGTAAAAGCTCCCTTCTCATGCCCGAACAATTCGTCTTCAATAAGATTTTCCGGAATTGCCGCACAATTTAATGCCACGAATTGCTTTTTATATCTTTTTGAATGTGCGTGGATAAGCCTGGCTATAAGCTCTTTTCCGGTTCCGGTCTCTCCCTGGATAATAACAAATAGATCTGTAACTGCTATTTTCTTCGATTTTGATAAAAGGTTCAGGAAGATCTGATTACTAGTGATTATTTCAGGTATATCACGTCCCTCCTCTTTGGGTGAAACGGTGATCTGCTCAATAAGTGAGTCTATAACAGAGATCTCAACAGATAGATTTGTAAGAAATTTAACTTTGTCTGCTGATATATTTTTATCAGTTTCAAGAAGATAGATGAGCAGCCTTTTTTTTGTACTTAATATGAAGGGAAAAGAGCAGAAAACGAATTTGTCCTGGGTTCTCTGATTTAATTGAGGGTTTTGAAAAATATCTTTTATCTGCAGGATATCAAATATAACGGGATACATTCTTTTATCATAATTCCAGTTGGAATCAATAATATTGCTGTCATTCTCATTTGAGATCAACACAAGGCAGCCTGTGCCAAGAGAGTTTTCCATTAGTTCCTTTGCAGGTTTGAAAATATCCCCTAATTCCTCAAGATTGTACCCGATCTGAAGCATTTCGATGAAAGGTTCTGTATATAGAAGGTTGATTGCATCATGGGTTTTGTCACCTTTCGGAAGAGCGACACGCATACCGTCTTTGGAGCCGGTAAGAACTTTAGAGGAGAGAGCAAAATCTCCTGAACTTCCCTCTTTTAGAAAAAAGGTGGAATGTCCGATTCTGAAACTTTTATTTATCTCAACTTTTGCTTTACTGATCCTATCGGTTTCAATAAATATTCCGTTCTTTGATCCCATATCCTCTATGATTATATGTTTTTTATATACTTCTATCTTTGCGTGCTTTTGAGAAATGAATGACTCATTAATATTCATGTCATTATCGGATGATCTTCCAAGTTTAATAACTTTTTTTGTAAGAGGGAATTTTTTTATAAATCCACTACGGTGATAAAGTAAATAAAGCATATTGAAATTGTAAATAATGGAATACTGTATGTCAATATTTTTTAATGGACTTAACAAAGTGTAATGTTTACATAGTGTAAGGTAGAGGCTTTTTACAGATTTCCAGAACTTTAATTCTGTTAGAAAAATCGTTTTATATAGGCAGTTTTCTGTGTTTGTCTGGTTCTTATGGTTTTTTGATTTTGTTGGCAGGGAATATGCTATATATTTATTTAAATGAAAAATTCACGGTATTCATTATTGATTATTGTATTTGTGATCTCTCTGTTATTCGGATTCAATTGTAATACAGGGACAGAATTATCCAATAGCGGTAGTATGGATTCTGAACTTACTGAAAGTGATCTGAATTCAGGCACTTTAAATTTTTTTATGACGGCATCCGGGGCTACCGGATCGGCAATAGTTTCAAAAAGTGAAATTTCATTAAAAGAAGAAATTCGTAGTTTGATCGTGACTATTACAGAACTTGAAGTACACAGGATCAGTGATGGCGATGCAGGCTGGAAGGCCCTTCCTCTGTCAGGGTATAGTTTTGATCTTATAGAGCTTGACAGGTTGATTTGGGCTGACCTACTCTCCAGTACCAATCCTGAAAAAGGTGAATATAATAAGATCCGATTGAACTTGTTAAAAGCAATTGTTACAACAGAAAGCGGAACATATGATGTTGAGGTTCCAGGAGATAAGATCAAAATTAACTTACCATTCAGTGTTCATGAAGATGGGACAACGGAAGTAACTATCAGCGTAGATCCAAAATCTTCGCTTAAGTCTACCGGAAACAAAGACAATCCGAAATATTTTCTTAACCCTGTTCTGAAAGTATCTACAATAATTGAGGATTAATGATCTAATGAAATATATCAGCTGCTTAAAACTAAACAGCTCCAATAAGTATAAAAGTCTCTTTTATACTCCTTCTTATTTTTTTACTCGTAATGCCGCTTATTTTAAGGGGGTAAGCGGCATTACGGGTAGTTAATAAATATAAACCTTCAATCCGACAGGCCGTAAGGCCTGTGGTTTATAAGAAAAAATTCAGGCCTGCAGATAAAGCGATTCCGTTACTTTCGGGGATATCGGGATCGGGATTTGCATAGTATTTTTGATTGAGGAGGTTGGATACCTTTAAGTATGAAAAAAACTTTGATGAAAAATAGTATCCTCCCTTAAGTGTAATAAGATCGTATTTATTGTTCCAGATCTCAGATGGGCCGGGATCTGATTTACTGAATGAATGGAGATAGTTCATTTCAAACCATAATTTCTCCAGATTTATCTTCCAGCCGAGAAATAGTTTCGGTGATGGAATATCATTCAGAGGATCTCCTGTTTTTTCACTTATTCCTTTATAGTAATTGAAATGTCCGAAAAGTTCTAAATTACCGGAGGGGAACCATTGAAATTCGGTTTCACCGCCGCTGATCCTGCCTGATTCAATATTGTCATATGTGTATGTCCCGTTTTTACTCCTGTATCTCTCTATCATGCTGTTTATAGTATTGTAGAAACAATATACTCCCAGGAATAGATTTCCTTTATGTATCTTTATCCCTGTATCTATATTCAGGCTCTTTTCCGGGTCAAGTAACGGATTTCCGATAACATACCTTCTACCTGTAATACCTGTATAATACGTTTCTGAAAGAGATGGATTTCTGAAGGATGTACCTGTATTAAAGAAAAATGAGATGTCTCTGGAAAATTTTTTGATAATCCCCAGAAATAAACTCGGTGAGTTTTTTTTTCTTGTTTTTAGTATACCGTCAGAAACAGCCTTTGATTCTGCAAATGTATATCGGATCCCGCCTCTGAGGTTAATTCCGGCTATCTTTGCTACGTTTGCGGAAATAAATATCCCGAGGTCCCTTCTTCTACCGTTTTCCAATGGTGTTTCTATCCAGGATTCTAATGTATTTGTTATATCAAGGTTATTCCTCTGGTAGAGATCCAGTCCCGAAGTAAGGCTGAAATTTCCGGAAAGTTTTTTTATAAGTTTTATTCCGAATCCGGAGTTTACAGCTCTTGTTTCAGATAATTCCGATGAATCTTTTTCAATGCTTCCTTTTTCAAGGATGTAAGTTGTAGGGTTTAAAAACAGATCTATCTTAAGATCGCTGTCTTTAAAAAGTTCCCTCTGCTTAAATTTCACAAGAAATATATGATTTGAATTTTCATTAACTATAGAAAAAGAATCCGGATCATTCTCTCTGTCAGGTTTCCCGATATCTTTTCCAGAACCCCCTATATATTTGATAGAGGCAGATCGCTTACCATCAGAATATCTAAGATTAATAACGCCTGACAGATTAGTATATCCTGAATTATAGATAACTCCTTCCGGAGAACTGTAGTTTTCAGCTTTAGAATACTGAAAGCCTGTGTTTATTAAAAATTTTCCTGATTTCTGAACCAGAGAAAACCCTGATGAGACACGGGAGCTCGCACTATTCAATGAAATATTAAAGGAGCGGTTCGAATTTATTTTATCAAAGTCGTGTCCGGTTATAAGCTGGATGACTCCACCGATAGCATCAGACCCGTACATTACTGATGAAGAAGATCTCACAACTTCTATCTGTCTGATTAATTCCGGCGCAAGGAAAGATCCGGAGTTGCCGGCCCTTCTGTCTCCCGTTATTCTGACACCATCCATAAGAAGGAGTACTCTTCTTCTTGCAAGACCTCTGATACTTGGAGTAGCCATAAATCCTCCACTTCCAATGAAATGGACTCCAGGTGTATAGTTGGTAAGAGTATCAACAAGTGATTCAGAGATTTTTTCCTTTACTTCAAGTTCCGAAATAATGTTCTGAGCTTTTGGTATATTTAAAGAACTTTCATTGGTATCGAAAGCTGTTACAAGTATTTCGTTCTGAAGATATTCTTTCTGAATAAGAATGATTGTGACCGGTTTTAATTCCTTCCTCAGTTCCAGTTTTACAGTTTTATCGTAATGATTCTCGCTCTCAAAAACCAGATTAACAGAGGATAAGTCATCAGGCACATTCAGCTCAAAATATCCGTCACTCATAGAGATTGTATATTTCCCGGTCTCTTTTATATGTATAGCTACATTCTCAACAGACCTGAATCCGATGTCCCTTACAACACCTTTTATAATCCTGGAATTTATCTGCAGGTAAAGCATGAAAAAGAGTGAAACTAATAGAAATGGTTTTTTCACATTAAACATTATAATTTTACGAAATTGAACTGATAATGGTTTTAAATTATTACTAAAGTTTAAATCCCCACATCAGGAACGAACTTATATGCATACATGATCACACCGGTACTCCCGTCTTCTCTTATTCGTCTGAACTGATAGATCATACGATCTCCGGTTTTAAGTTTTTCCGGGTCACAATCAGTTATCTGTGCCATTATCCGGGGGCCTTCATCCATCTCAATTATCCCCATTCCGTAAGGGACCTGATCGTTGAACCCCTCCGGAGCAATTCTTATGATAGTATGAGTTGATATTTTCCCCTTCCCGGAAAGTTTGATGGTTTTGAAATCTCTTGAACCGCATTCGGGGCAGGAAAACTTTTCCGGGAAACTGATGTTAAGACATTTTTTGCATTGAGCTGCTTCCAGACGATATCTTTTTGGGATTTCTCTCCAGTATCTTGGGACCTGCATTATATCACCTCCAGTATATGGACAACACTGCTGCCGGCAGAACCACCCATGTTCTGGGTCAATCCTGTTCTTATATTTTTCAACTGCCTTTCACCTGCCTCACCTCTCAATTGTGTCACAGCTTCACATATCTGTGCGACTCCGGTAGCACCGACAGGATGTCCCTTTGATTTTAATCCGCCCGACGGGTTGACCGGGAAGTTACCGTTGAGACCTGTTAATCCATCAGAACTTGCCTTCCCTCCTTCTCCCGGAGCTACTACTCCGAGGGCTTCAAGTATCATTATCTCAGCAATGCTGAAACAATCATGGACCTCTGCAAAATCAATATCCCTTATGGATTTACCAGCCATTTTCAATGCTTTATCTGTTGAAAGTTCAACTGCTTCCAGTTTCAGGATATCTTTCCTGCTGCTTAGAGCAATTGAATCCGATGCATGGCCTATACCACTTATAAATACAGGTTGCTTTTTTAGTTTTTTTGCTTCTTCCAGTGTTGTTATCAAAACAGCTGCTGCACCATCAGTGATAGGAGAACAATCAAGAAGTCTCAGTGGGTCGGAGACCATTGGTGATTTTAAAACCTGATCGCTTGTTATTTTAAAAGGAAATTGTGCGTTCGGATTCAGGCTTCCGTTATAGTGATTCTTTATTACGACCGAGGAAAGTTGATCCCTTGTTGTCCCGTAACGATCCATGTGTGCTTTTGCCATCATTGCATATAATCCTGGAAAAGTTACTCCATGAAATGCTTCGTAATCCTGATCAGCTGCAGTTGCCAATGCATAGGTAGCCTCATTCCCGCTAATATCGGTCATTTTCTCAACACCTACGGCAATTGCATAATCGGAAAAACCCGAAGCAACTTCCAAACAGGCAGTTCTTACAGCCATCCCTCCTGAAGCACATGCAGATTCAATTCTCATCGCAGGGATATTCTTTCGTCCCAGGTGATCCGGGATAAGGCTTGATAAATGTTCCTGGCCATTGAATAACCCACCGGACATATTCCCGATCGTCATTGCATCTATACGGTCTGTGCCGGCATCTTCGAGACATTTAGATATAGCCTCTGCTGCAATTTGTCTTATGGACTTTTCCCATAACTCGCCCCATTTTATCAATCCGATCCCTATTATTGCTAGTTTTCTCATATGATGCTCCCTAATTTGGTAACAATATTTTTTTCCGGAATTTTGCATATGTTCCGTATTCAATATAAATCTTATGCTCATCAAGCTGGGTTCTGAGCTTTGGAGCCCGGTTGCGGACCTCATCAATTTTTTCTGTGGTCTCAAAAATAAATGCATCACTTCCGGCACCTGAACCGTATGATATAAGAAGGATCAGATCACCGGGCTTAGCAATATCCAGGGTGGCTGCGAATCCCATCGGTGAAGAACCCGAATATGTATTACCCAGGGTTGGAGATAAAAGTCCGGGTAGATATTGCTGTTCTGTAAATCCGAGTTTTTTTGCTACAAGAACCGGGAACTTTCCATTCGGCTGGTGGAAAATAACATATTTAAAATCATCAGGCTTCATATTGGTTTTCCCCAAAATAGCATCAACGGCCCCGGTAACATGTTTAAAATAAGCAGGAGCTCCTGTAAAACGTCCCCCATGCTCGGGATAATGTTTGTATTCACGTCTCCAGAAATCCGGGGTATCAGTCATGAAACAATGAGTATCTTTTAGTTCGGCGATAAGGTTGTCCTTCCCCATAATGAAGGCCGCTGCTCCGGCGGCAGCAGAATACTCAAGTGCATCACCGGGAGCCCCCTGGGAAGTATCAGCTCCTATTGCCAGGGCATAAGGTACGGCACCGGACTTAACAAGATTAAGAGCAATGAACATTCCCTCTGTTCCTGCTTTGCAGGCAAACTCAAGATCTGCAGTATGAACATATGGGCATGCACCGATCGCCTCTGATACAATTGTTCCAGTCGGTTTTACTGCATATGGATGAGATTCACTTCCCACATATACGGCACCGATGTCGGCCGGGTCAATTTCCGCTCTTTTTAAAGCATTGAGTGCAGCATTTACCGAGAGTGTTGCACAATCTTCATCGGGGGCGGGTACAGATTTTTCATTAAGATTAAGGCCCCGCTTATAGGTTGGTGCGTCAGCTCCCCATACCTTTGCAATTTCTTCCACCTTGATGCGATATCTGGGAATTTTTGTTCCATATCCAACTATACCTGTCATTTAATTTCTCCTTAAAAGTTAATATTAGTTAAAAAAAATATGACACATTTTTTTTTATTTTAGACATAGTACCGAAAATGGAGTAGGGATGTTCTTTGAAAACAGCAGAGGAAAACAGCTTGATTTTCACAAAATCATTATGTAAGAACCATTTTTTTTTGTCAATGTATCTTTCGATCATTACATTTCTAAAAACCGAAATGCTATGTTATTATTCAGCAAGAGGAAATATGGGAAAAAATATAATAAAAATAGGCAATGCCGGTGGATTCTGGGGTGATGATCTTTCCGCATTAAAGAGACAGGTTACCGGGGGAGATCTTGATTATATCACTTCCGATTATCTTGCTGAGATCACAATGGGAATCTTAATGAAACAGAAAATGAAAGACAAAAAGATGGGATATGTTTATGATTTTCTTTTTCAGCTGGAAGAGATCATTGAAATAGTGATTAAAAAGGGAATAAAGATCATCACAAATGCCGGAGGGATGAATCCTGGCGCTCTTGCTTTAAAAATAAAAGAAATGGGTGAAAAAAAGGGGTTGAGTTTTAAAGTTGCAGCTGTTGATGGCGATGATATTCTTCAGGACATCGATTCGATCTATCCCAAAAAAGAAGCTCTTGAAAATATGGAGAACAGTGAAGATTTTTCGAATGTGAAGGACAAACTGCTTAGTGCGAATGTATATTTGGGTGTAGGACCTGTGTTAAAAGCCCTCGAATCCGGAGCGGATATCATTGTGACAGGACGGGTGACCGATACGGCCATTACTCTGGCGCCAATGATACATGAGTTTGGGTGGGAGTTGAATGACTGGGATAAACTGGCTGCAGGTGTGATAGGTGGGCATATAATTGAGTGCGGCTCACAGGCCACCGGGGGGAATTTTACTGACTGGAAGAATGTTAAGCAATGGGATAATATAGGGTTCCCGATCCTTGAGGTGAAGAATGACGGATCATTTATTGTAACAAAACATAAAGGAACAGGGGGGCTGGTCTCTGCCGACAGTGTCAAGGAACAGTTACTTTATGAAATGAGCGACCCGGAAGAATATCTGAGCCCGGATGTTATTGCAGATTTCACTTCTATCAATCTTGAGGATGAGGGTAATGACAGGGTCAGGATCTGGGGAATAAAAGGTGAGCCTTCGACAAGGTTTCTAAAAGTATCCGCCTCTTATATGGAGGGTTACAAGGCAAGCGGTTCAATTCTGGTCGGCGGATTTCATGTTAAAAGTAAATCGAAGATATTCAGGGACATTTTCTGGAAAAAACTGGGTATTGATTTTGAAAAGAAAGAGACCGAACTTTTATGTAAAAGAGACAGTGATGAATTTAATAAAACCATTTTAAGATTCAGTGTTTATGACAGAGATAAAAACAAAATAATAAAATTCGGAAAAGAGATCTCGACATTGATTCTTTCAGGACCTGCCGGTGCTGCTGTCACCGGAGGGAGACCGGACCCCAGGACCGTGATCGGATACTGGCCGGCATTGATCAGGAAGGAACTTATAGTTTCCAAGATAAAAATATTCGATACTGATTCTGATGAGGTATCGGAAACTGACGTATCATCGATAACAGGATTTGAATCTGATTATAAGAAAAATTTTAAGTATAAGGAAATGATCTCAGGAACCGGATCTTCAGAAATACCGGGAAAGGGGGAGAGGATCATGTTAAAGGATATCTGCCTTGCCCGATCCGGGGATAAAGGAGATACCTCTAACATTGGTGTCATAGCAAAAAATGAGATCATTTATGATTGTCTTAAAAAATATCTCACTCCGGATGTGGTTAAGGAAATGTTCAGAAAGGTTTGTAGTGGAAAGGTGACCAGGTACGAGGTAAGGAACATTCTCTCATTTAATTTTTTGCTTGAAGAATCTTTGGGAGGTGGAGGAGCAAAATCTGTGAATATTGATGCCCAGGGGAAATTATATGCTCAGGAACTTCTCAGTAATTATCTAGAGGTTGATGATGAGTGCTATGAAAAGATTGAAAAAGAGTTTAAGATAAAATAGAATATCCAAATGAAAGGAAAACTGAGAGTAAATCCCAAGATCAGAAGATGGATCCTGGTATCAGGCCCTTTTGTTTTCTCGATATTTTCCTCACTTGTTTACATTCTGATCTTTTCCCCGGTGAAGGGAACTCCTGATTACACCAATATAATTTTTGTGTTTTTTGCCGCGATCGGATGGAGTGCTCAAATTCTTTACGGGAACAGAGAAATGTTCCGGGCTTCATACTATCTCAGTGCAATATCTTTTTTAGTCCCGTTTCTAGTCCTGGAAGTATTCAGGTTGTATCCTTATAATGTATACCAGGGGAGAATAATTCTTGGTCTTATAATTGCCGCCAACCTCTGGCTTATAGTAATCTACAAAAATCTCAGGCTGAAAGCCCTGAATCCATCTGAAGAAAATTAAACAGCTGAGAGGCGCATGAGCTCAATGACCATATCTTTTGCCTTTATCATGTCATCAATATGGATATGCTCTTCAGTTGAGTGTTCCAGTTGAGCACCTATCCCTACAACTGAAGGATTTGGGTTTGTTACTTAAATCCCCAGAACTGATGACGGTCCCTGGCCCATTGCATGTATTTCATCAGTTCATAATTTATTATTTCAATATCAAATTTTTCACTGACAAATATATTGTCATACCAGTGAAATCCGGCAAACCAGATTTTATATCTTTCATGATCTTCGTGATCCGGGTCTTTTAAAGCCTGACAGAAATTATAATAGCCCGGGACACTGCCGATATCCTCGGGGGGACAGGCCCTGGCTCCTTCCAGGCACTCCACTTCTGATTGCAATTCCGGGTTAAAATAACGGCTGTTCTCAATAATTATCTCATGATCCCAGGAATCACCAAAATCGTAAAGATATTCGAATGATCCGATTTTTTGTTTAAACAGGTCAGCCATTCTAAACAGGCCATCATCATTGCCATCTTCTTCTGATTCAGGCGATCCGGTATAAATTTTATTTCCGATAGTAAATTGATGAAGATGGTAATCTTTCCATCCCATAATAATCTGAATCACATCATGCAAACGATCCAGTGTGATACTGCCCGGCACAACAAATCTTCGCCATATCTCAGGCTCAATTTCTAACAGCCTGATTTTTAATAGATATAGTTGGTTACTCATAGATTATTCTCCAATTTTGATAATTTTTATTTCCTCAGAATATCTTTCATCCAAAATACCTCTGCATAAGTGCATTGAAGTGATTATCCATCTCATCTAATGAAGCACGCATTGTTTGCTTTGTTTGTTCTACTTGTTTAACAATATCAACAAATTTGCTTTGCAGTTTTATTGGGGGCACAGGAATATTTAGATTTGATAGTTGTCCCATGCTAATCCTAGTACGGGTTTGACCATGTAAAAACTTTGCTATCAGGTAAATTGCAGACGGTGAATTTATAAAACCACAGATATATTCCGCCATGATAACATTGGATTTAGGTCGTAACTGTATACAATCGGCTTTATTCACTGCAAAAGATATCTCCTCAGGAAACATACAAGCTCTTATATTTGGATCTCCCATTGTTGCAATTAAAACATCTCCGGCCTTACAAGAATGTTTTTTTATTGTCTCAAAATGAGATTCTGATATATAGGCTTTATCTTCATCTTGAAATTCTCCAACACCAATATTTTGTAATCTGATCACACGAATACCAGTATTTTGATAATGTTCAGTTTTTAAATTTGATCCGAAAGGACCATCACTAATCCTTTTTGAAATGTCTCGAATGTTTTCTGTTTCCCATCCCTTCTCATTCTTCACTGGATCGCCGAACATGTCGAGGAAAACTGATTTGAGGTAATTATCAAGGAGAGTGAGTTGTTCTTTCCGTTTCTGGCGAAGTCTGTCAGCAGTATTGAGGATTTTGACAATACTTTTCTGAGTTATAATATTTGGTACACTAACAAACATCTTTTTTAAATGAGATGGTCCAAAATTTAATTGGGCTGATCCTGTAACCCAAAATTGCACCTGTTTCTTGAAACACTCACTTCTCAAAAACCATTTGAAATATTGAATGTCAAGCTTGTTTTCATCATGAGATTTGAACCTTATTGTAGAAGTATTCATGCAAAGCGGGAGATGTTCTTTATTGATAAAAGCTATTTTTTCATCAAAATTTTCAATTTTTATTCCAGAGCTTGCGATTACCAAATCACCTTCTTCTGCTAAAAAATGAGGGTATTTCTCCTCAGATTCTTTTTCTGAAATATAATTCTTTGATTTATCTAAATTAATTTTATTTTTTTCAATATTTGCAACATTCAGCAATTTTATTCCATTATCAACAAACTGATGCTTTCTAACGCCAGGCCCTTCCTGAAACCAAGCTACATCATCTAATGCTAATATTTCTACGTCTTTTCTAAATTGAAATTTTTTTCTAGCTTGGACTTCGTTCATTTATTTTCCATTAACTTTTTAATCTCATGTAAAATATCTTTCTCCAATTCTTCAATCATTCCCAGAATTACTTCCGGTTTGTCGTATGTTGGTGGGGTGTAGTCGATCTCTTTGTAGCGGTTTATGCTGAGGTCGTAATTGTTTTCTATAATTTCTTTGACCGGGACGAAGAAGGATTTTTGTTTTCTATCCTCCTGTGGTGTTTGTGATTCCCTCCTGGATTTCCATTTTTCTACAATATCAGGAAGGTCAGTGGTTTCAATTTTGGCTCTTTTATCATCCAGTGAATATCCATCCGCCTGCATATCATAAAACCATATACGCTCTGTAGTTCCCCCTTTTACAAATACCAGAATAGCAGTGCTTACTCCTGCATATGGTTTAAATACTCCCGAGGGCATAGATACAACACCCTGTAGTTCACAATTTTCAATAAGCATTTTTCTTAAGCTCTTATGAGCATTAGAAGAGCCGAATAAAACACCGTCCGGCACGATCACCGTTGCACGACCACCGATCTTTAGTGAATTGATTATCCGGTTCACAAAAAGAAGCTCTGTTTTTTTTGTTTTAAGAGATAAATTTTCATTAATATCTCCAGCATCAATACTGCCCTTAAACGGCGGATTGGCAAGGATTACATCGTAATGGTCATCCTCATTATATTTTTTGGAAAGAGTATCACGTCTGTTAATGTTCGGATTTGTAATGCCGTGAAGCATCAGGTTCATTAAGCCGATCCGAACCATGGTAGTATCAAAATCATATCCGAAAAATGTGTTCTCCCTCAAATCTGTCCATAAACGTCCATCGGTCAGCTTATCTCCGAACCCATGTTCAAAACCGTCAATGTCCTTTGTGATATGCTTGTCACTTGTATGAGTTGTCAGGATGTATTGATAAGCACCGAGTAAAAACCCGCCTGTTCCGCAGGCCGGGTCACCGATGGTCTCTCCCATTTTAGGGCTAACCAATTCACACATCAGTTTGATGATATGCCTTGGTGTACGGAATTGTCCGTTTTTACCGGATGTTGAAATCTCGGAAAGGAGAAATTCATATATATCGCCCTGAGTGTCATTGAAGTTCTGGCCTTCCCGGTTCTGATTCTCTATCTCTGCATAAATTGAGTCAATTACGGTGACTGCTTCAACAAGCAATGAGGCTTTCGGAATAATGAAAACAGCATCATCCATATATTTTGCAAAGACACTGTTCTTTCCATTGATCTGTTTAATAAACGGGAATACATTAGTCTGTACATGGGTAAGCATTTCACCGCCTTCAAGTTGCTTGAAATAGCTCCAGCGAAGTGTTTGTTTGTCTAATTTTGCTTTTGTTGAGGGCAGGATGAACTCTCCATCAAAGAGAGAGATATATTCTTCTCCTATCCAGGCTGCATCTTTTTTATGCTTGCTGTCTATTTCATCCAGCCGGCGCATAAATAAAAGATAAGATATCTGTTCAATGGCTGTTAAGGGATTTGCAATACCGCCGCTCCAAAAACTGTTCCAGAGCTGATTTATTAATGATTTCATTTTGGGTGTTAACATCTTATTTCACTCCTTTCTGTTTTTTCCATTTAGCATTTCGGCCTTTCCCTGTGTTTACAATTAATCCTTTATCCCTTAATTCCCGAATTACCCGCCGAATCATATCACGGCTGATGCCTGCACATTCCCGCTCAATATCCGAAATTGCAAAGGGATCGATTTTCCGTTGAACAGCATTTTTAATCTGTTCGGTTTTCGATCCCTTCTTAGTTCTGATATTACCGACTCTATCCTCAAATTCTTTATAGGCTCTTATGATTGTTCCCCAAAAATACCGCAACCATGGCATAATGTTATGTCTCCCTTCATGCCAGCCCTTTGAACTTTTTTCGAGAGCATCATAATAGGTTTCCCGTGATTCTTCAAAAATTCTTTCCAAACTAATAAATCGTCCTACTTCATAACCAAAATGATAGAGTAAAATCAAAGTTAGAAGTCTTGCAACCCTCCCGTTTCCATCAGCAAAAGGGTGAATACATAAAAAATCAAAAATTGCCAATGGAATAATTAGCAATGACTCTCTTCCATCATGTTGAATTGCGATATCGTAGTATTCAGTCATTTTTTTTATAGCTATGGGAGTTACAGCTGCAGGAGTTGGCCTGAACCTAATCCGTTTAATTGTTCCATCTGGATTTTGTTCTACAATTTTGTTGTCTCTATTCTTCCAGAATCCGCCATTTTCCGGCATATACCGATAAATAATCGAATGAATCTGTAATATGATGTTTTCTGAAAAGGGCATGTTCTTTGCTGATTCATGAATAAGATTTAATGCATCCCGATAGCCTGCAATCTCTTCTTCCGGGCGGTTACGCGGCTGGGTTGATTCAAGAACAATGCCTTCAATTCTTTTGTGTGGGGCAGTAATGCCCTCCAGACGATTTGAGGATTCAATTGATTCAACGATGGCAACTTGTTTTAAGGTGTTCAATATTTCAGGGGTTTGAGTAAAAAACAACTCCTGCTTTCCTTTGAACTCTCCAATGGTTTTTAGGAAAGAAACCGATTGGCTGTCAAAGGTTAAGTCCTGGATATATTTCGGATTTAAAGAATACATTAATCTTTCCTCATTTATATAGGTATTATGTATGACAAATGGGGTAATGTCAACAAAATGTTACCCCATTTATAATTATTATGCCCCTGTTTTTTCTATAAAATTCAGAATATTGTCTATTTCATTTTTTGGGAATATACCTCTGATTCCTTCTGGATGAAGTTGTGTAAATGGCGCACTGATAAGATCCTTTTTCTTCACAACTCCCCGCTGTAGAATAAATGTTTTAAGTGTCATGATAAACTGGACCTGTTTTTCTCCAAATGTATTGTGTTCCCGAAGGAATTCATCAAAAGCCAGAGATACAGTTTCGGTAAATGTGGCAATATCTTCAAGACCTAAAATATACTTTATAAATTGGATAAACTTAGCGTTCTTATTATCGTAAACCTTACGTAAAATATATTCTGTAACATTAGGATAGTGTTCTTCCAGAATATTAGCTAGTTCTGTGATTTCTTCATCGGTAACTTCATCACCACCAGCAATCTTCTGTAAGACAGGATTTGTCTTCACAAGTTCACGGATAAACTCTTCAACTTTATTCCTATACCTGTCTATGGTCATACGTTCATGCTTAGGCCCGAACTCGATAGTTTCCTTAACTGTCAATAAATCCTGAATATTCAGTTTCTTTTCAGGAGTATTCTGAGTCTGCCTGTATTTCATTAAAGGGGCAAGCCGGGTTGTTATTTCATCCAGGTCATCGTCTGATGCTGTTTTCCAGAAGTGATTTGACTGCACTTTTTCGATCCATTCTTTCTGTCGTTCTACTACATTAACCGTCAGAGGTAATTCGCTAACTTTTTCAATAATTGCTTCTTTAAGTGTTTCATACTGATCTTTATCTCCGGCAAGTACTGCTGTTTGAGCTTCAAGACAATCCAGTTCAAAACGCATGGCTTTAAAATCGACATCAGACAAAACACGCATAAGAGGACAAATTTGCATACGTAAATAGTCCAGTTTTTCATCAGTTATACTTATCCAGAAGTTATCAGAGGACACTTTTTCTACTGCCTCCTGACTATCTAAAATTACAACTGAATTATTTGGCAATGCTGTAATATCCTCTCTGATCTTACCAATTGTTTTCGCTTTTACAGGTTCATTCTGTATCTGCTGTGAAATAAGCAATTTACTCAGACGTGATTCAAAGAGTCTTACGGGAAGAGGCCTGGTACTCTTTGGTTCTCTGCCTTTTGGGGTCATTTTGAAATATTCAAAATTCTCCCAGCAATCGATGATCAGAAACTTCTCTTTTTCAGGACACCAGGGCTTTATCTTGTCGGGATCAAGTATACGGGTACCTCGTCCTATCATTTGCCAGAATTTTGTATAAGAAAATACCGGTTTGGCAAAAACAAGGTTTACTATTTCACGAACATCAATACCTGTATCGAGCATATCCACGCTAATTGCGATACGAGGCATATTCTGTGTCTTAAAACGGTCAAGAATACCGCCTTTGCCATGAACACCTTTAACATCTGAAATGATAACTTCCGCAAGTTGTCCCTTGTATTCAGGATAGAGAGCATTAAAAACTTCACATAAACGATGAGCATGTCTTTTAGAAACAGCAAAAAATATAGTTTTACCCGGAAGAACGCCATCAGGGTCCTTGATACATTCCTCCATAAATTCACGCACAATAACTGCATTCGTCCCTTTATTAGTAACCTTCTTTTCCAGTTCTGTCCCTTCAAAATTCAATTCATCAGGATTTTCTCCATCCTGCAAAAGCCTGTTCTTTTCTGCTACGGCTATAGTTTCACTGTTAATCCCTTCCTGCTGAAATTTAGTTCGAAGTTTCAAAACTTCGAAGTCAGATAGATATGGGGGAAAATTGTTTATTGCTTCTTCGTAAGAATAAGCAAAGGTCGGCAAGCCGTCTTCACAATTAAATAATTGGAAAGTATTGTGGTCTATAGCGTTTTTTGGAGTTGCAGTAAGTCCAAGCTGTATAGCGTCAAAATAATCAAATATGTTCTTATATACATTATAAATTGATCGATGACTTTCATCAGCAACAATCATGTCAAAATAGTGAGGATTAAGAGGACAATCTTCCTGTTGTATCAAATTGAGCATTGTCGGATATGTAGTACAATAAATTCGTCTATCTGATGCAAATTTTACTTCTCCCGTTTTAGGCCAGACCGGTGCATTAGGAAGATATTCTTTAAATGTTTCCAATGCCTGTTCTCTTAAAGCAATACGATCAACAAGAAATAGAATTTTCTGAGTCCAGTTCGAGCGCATCAGAATATCCAAAATCCCCATACATGTTCGTGTTTTTCCTGTTCCTGTTGCCATAACCAGGAGAAACTTTCGATGCTTCTTTTCCACACCTTCCAGTACAGAACGAATTGCCTGAATTTGATAGGGGCGTCCGGCAATACTATTATTGATCAATTCACTGGAAAGAGTTTTACTGTTATTTCGAAGAAACTGAATTCGTTCTAAATCAACAACTGAAGGAAAACCAAACACTTTACGTGGAGGGTAGCGTTCAGTGTCCCAGAAAAATATATCGTATCCATTTGCGTAGAATACAAATGGCATTGGTCCGCCATTTATCTTTTGTATTTTCTCGGCATAATTACGGGCTTGTTCTTTTCCAATTTCTGCATCAACTGATGATTTTTTTGCTTCAACTACAGCAACCGGCTTGCCTTCTTTAGAAAGTAAAGCATAATCTGCAAAAAGATGTCCCTGATATGGAGATTGCGGTTCTCTAACGCCTTGCGGTAACCCAACCCAAATATCCAGCTCCTGTGTTACCTGAGTAGGGTTGTCGACATCCCATCCAGCTGTTTTAAGCCGTTCATCAATTATTTCTTTTCTGGTTTGCGATTCACTTCTGGTCATAGTTATAAGATTCCTTCTTCAGAAAAGCTGAAATACTCATTATCACCGATTATGACATGATCCAGAACTTTAATCTCCATCAACTTTCCGGCTTCTCTCAATTGTATGGTGAACTTTTCATCATGATTGCTCGGGTTGATATTTGCGCTCGGATGGTTATGGACGCAGATAATAGATACTGCGAATTTCTGTAATGCGCTGTGAATGATCTCACGGACAATAGGCATTGCATGATTGACTGTCCCTACAGCTGCATCAGAAATATCAATGATTCCATTGCTGCTATCAAGATACACAACTTTAAAAATTTCGATTTTTAAATCCCTCAACTGTGGCATAAGAATATCAATAACATCTTTTGCAGAGCTTACTTTTTGCTTTTTCTGTCTTAACTCACCTTCCCGAAAGCGTCTTCCAATCTCAAGTGCTGCTTTTATCTGGGCAATTTTCGCCTGCCCCAAACCTTTGAATTCCTTCCAATCCCGGATATCCGTATGGCTCATATTGCGAAAGGTTTTGAACTTCTGTATGATTTTCCTGCCTAAATCTAATGCGCTTTGGCCTTTAACTCCTGATCTTAGAAGAATTGCTAAAAGCTCGGAATCAGTTAATTTGTTCTCACCCTCTTTAAAAAGTTTTTCTCTTGGCCTTTCCTCTTCAGGCCAATTCTTTATTGCCGTTTCATAAATTTTCTTTTGCTTCTCTGTTTTTGACATTTCCGTCAAGGAATTTAAACAGCTGAGAGGCGCATGAGTTCAATGACCATGTTTTTCGCTTTGATCATATCATCAATCAGGATATGTTCGTCGGTTGAGTGTTCTAATTGAGCACCGATCCCTACGACTGCCATTTCGATACCCATGTTGTTATAGATGGAAGCATCGGTGAACCCGGTAATAAATGTAGTCTCAGCTTTTACTCCGACAGTTAAAAGAGCCTTCTTGGATTGTTCAACTGTCCAGGAGTCGTCTGGTATATCTACTGCTTTACATAGATTATCTATTTTAATCTCAACCTCAGCACCTGTCTCGGTAACTTTATCCGTTATGATTGTTTCCATCTCCTTTGCCAGTTCCGCTCCTTTCTCATGATCCAGGCTCCTGCATTCCGCCAGAAAAGTTACAGAATCGGGCACTCCGTTCCTTATCATTCCACCATTAATTACTCCCACATTTGCGGTAGTTTCATGATCGAGTCTCCCGAGTGTTAATGCTGAGATAGCATTTGATGCAGCCAGTATAGCATTTATCCCTTTCTCCGGCTCCATACCTGCATGTGCTGATCTTCCCTTTATAGAAACATCAATGGCAAAATATGAAGGGCCTCCGATCACTATTGTATCCAATGTGTCATTATCAAGGAGGAATCCTTTCTTTGCTGTCAGTAGTGAATAGTCCAGATTTTTCACACCCAATAACCCGACCTCTTCCTCTCTGCTGATCGCGATCTCTAAAGGTGGATATATCTCCGCTGTCCTGAGAGCTTCGAAAAGTTCAGCTATCCCCGCTTTATCGTCAGCAGCTAATATTGTATTCCCGGAAGATCTTATTACACCATCTTCAATGACCGGCTTGATCCCGACTCCCGGTTTTACCGTATCGGCATGACATGAGAATAGTATTGGCTCTGTTTTATCGCAATTTTTTGCAGGAAATTTTACAACAAGATTTCCGTAATCATCTTTCTTTGAATCTCCGCCAATTTTTTCAAATTCAGTTTTAAGATAATTTATAAAGTTTTCTTCGTTTCCTGACTCACTGTCTATTTTTACCATCTCCATGAAGTGTTCTACCATTCTGTCTGACATGCTGCCTCCTATGTAAAAATTAACATTATCAAATTTCCCATTCAATTTCAATGTATTATTTATTTCAAGTTTGAATGGCTTTTTTCACACACTCTTCAGGACTGGTGACTCTGCCGTGATAGCTTTTACTAAAAGTGACTACCAAATATCATTCATTTGTTCGTTCACCACGACGCGTCTGACCGGTAACTTAAAGATGATGGCGATAGCCGAAGTGAATTTCAAACTTAAAATTTTGAGATAGCGAAATATATTTGAACTTTACTTTTATGGTGGTGTTATATAAAATTGGGGCATGAAAAAGAAAAACCTTTTAATAGCACTTACAATTGTTCTAGTGTCTGTATTTTTTGTTTCTGAACTAAACCCATGTACAAATATTCTCGTTTCCAGGGGAGCATCAACAGATGGTTCCACAATGATCACTTATGCTGCAGATTCCCATGTTCTTTATGGTGAGCTTTATCACTGGCCTGCTAAAAGTTATCCCGAAAATTCCATGCTGGATGTTTATGAATGGGACACAGGGAAGTTCCTTGGTCAGATAAAACAGGTCAGGAGAACTTTTAATGTAGTTGGTAATATGAATGAACACCAGGTTTCGATAGGGGAGACCACATATGGAGGCAGAAGAGAACTTCGTAACAAAAAAGGGATAATTGATTATGGAAGTGCGATGTATATTGCTCTTCAAAGATCAAAAACTGCAAGGGAAGCTATAAAGGTTATGACAGGACTTTTTGATGAGTACGGATATTACTCATCGGGTGAATCTTTTTCAATTTCAGATAAGAATGAAGTCTGGATCATGGAAGTGATCGGGAAAGGAGAGGGGATTAAAGGAGCTAACTGGGTTGCAGTAAGAATTCCGGATGGCTATATTTCTGCTCATGCCAATCAGGCCCGAATCAGGAAATTCCCTCTTAATGATCCTAAAAATTGTATGTATGGAAAAGAGACAATCTCCTTTGCAAGAGAGATGGGGTATTTCACCGGAAAAGATGAAGATTTCAGCTTTGTTGATGCTTATGCTCCTCCGGGATATGGAGCTCTGAGGTTTTGTGAAGCGAGGGTCTGGAGTGTTTTTAACAGAGCGGCAAAATCCAGAAATACAACTTTTGATTATGTGAAAGGGGTGGAAGGTGCGGAACCGATGCCTCTTTATATAAAACCTGACAAAAAACTTACTGTTCAGAATGTTATGGAATTGATGAGAGATCATTTCGAAGGGACAGAATTTGACATGACAAAAGATGTCGGTGCCGGCCCATTCAAATTGCCGTACCGGTGGCGTGGACTGACATGGAAAGTTGATGATGTAAGGTATTGCAATGAGAGGGCCGTCTCCACACAGCAGACAGGTTTTTCTTTTGTTTCCCAGTCAAGGAGATGGTTGCCCGATCCCATAGGAGGTATTCACTGGTTTGGTGTTGATGATACTTACAGTACCTGTTATGTACCAATTTATTGCGGAATTGACAGGATACCGAATTCCTTTGCAGTCGGAACAGGTTCGTTTTCAGAATTTACCTGGGATTCTGCTTTCTGGGTTTTCAATTTCGTCTCAAATTATGCTTATTCAAGATACAGTGATATGATCAAAGACATAAGGATAGTTCAGGGGGAAATGGAAAGTTCATTTATTACTGAAACAAAAGAGATCGATAGAAAGGCGGTTGCTCTCTTCAAAAAAGATCAGGTTCTTGCAAGGAATTATATTACTGATTATTCAGTATCTGCCGGTGAAAGGACAACGAAGAGATGGATGAAACTCGGTGAATCACTCCTGTTTAAATTCCTTGATGGAAATGTGAAGAATAAAGACGGGAAAGTAACTCATCCCGGATATCCGAAAGAATGGTACAAACATATTGTGAAAAATACTGGTGATCATTTCAAAGTTAAAAAGATGAAATCGGAGATCGAGAATTCATTTGCAGACCTTTTAAAGAGAGGTGCTGCCTCTCTGAAAAAGGGAGAATTGAAGAAATCTCTGGAGCATTATGAAGCTGCACTTAAGATCAAACCGGGCAATACTCATGTAAAGGAGAGGGTAATCGAAGTAAAGAATATCCTCAAAAATGTAGATGAAATGATTGAAAAACTTAGGGATAGATAATAGCTGAATCGAATTGAATACAAATATCCCTGACAAGCTTACTTTCAAAAAAAGAGAGGTTATAAATATAACCAGACTTGACGGGAAAGTCCTTGATTATTGGGAGAAGGAATTCATAATACTTAATCCTATTGAGAATCAGAACGGGGAAAAATATTTTTCAAGAAAAGATATTGAGGTCATTATCAGGATCAAAGAACTTTTAATGGGAGAAAAGAAGAGCAAAGAGGAGACTAAGGCAATTCTACTTTCTGAATTTGAAGCTGTACAACTCCCAAAAGAGAAAGTTGAAAAAAGAAGTTCAAAGCCCGGCTTCAAACTTTCATCCTTAAAAGAGGGCTTGAAGGAAATATTGACATTGATCGATAAAGATGATAAATAATTACCCAGTCGGGATGTGGCGCAGTCTGGTAGCGTACACGCTTGGGGTGCGTGTGGTCGGTGGTTCGAATCCACTCATCCCGACCATATTTGAAAGGTTCATGTAGTTTCGTTTTTATCATAGATTTTCCGAAAACCGGAAACAAAACAGATGGATAAGGATTATTATGAAAACAATATTGCTCACTAACGATGACGGATTCAGGTCTCCAGGTTTATCAGATCTTAGAGATCATTTAAAGAAGAAATTCAAAGTATTTACTATTGCTCCTGCTACAGAGATGAGTGCTGTCAGCATGTCATTATCTCTAAATCGCCCGTTAAGGGTCGAGAAGATAGATGAGGATTTTTATACTGTAGATGGTACTCCGTCCGATTGTGTTAATATTGCGCTCCGGAAACTTATGAAAGAGATGCCTGATTTTGTTGTTTCCGGGATGAATCTCGGTGAGAACCTTTCTGAGGATATAATTTATTCCGGTACTGTAGGTGCTGCGACTTCAGCATATTTTTATAATATCCCGGCCCTCGCTGTTTCACTTATCTCTGATAAAAAAAGTTATAGCAGTGGCATTTATGATGTAACCGGTGGAATTAAAATAGTAGATAAAGTTCTTAGCACGCTTATTCCCAGAGCTGAAGAACTCGAGGGAGTTTTTAATCTTAATATCCCCTATGATAATAATGGCAAAATAATTGTGACTACACTTGGTAATAAAAGATATAAACCGGATATAATTGAACGGGAAGATCCGAGAGGGAAAAAATATTTCTGGATAGGGACAGGAAATCCTGAAAGTAACGGTGATAAGGGTACAGATATCTGGGCAATAAAGAACAAATATGCTTCCATTTCTCCACTTATGCTCAATCTGAATTGTTTTGCATCTTCAATTGATCTTAACGGAGTGTTCGATGAAATTTAATCCCATAAGGAAACTCTATGACTGGGTACTCAGCTGGGCGGAAAAACCATCTGCCAGGTATGCACTATTTTTTATCGGTTTTGCAGAGAGCAGTTTTTTCCCTATCCCTCCGGATGTACTTCTTATACCGTTGGTCCTCGGGTTCAGGAAGAAGTGGTTCCGACTTGCACTTATACTTACAATTGGTTCAGCAGCCGGGGGAGCCTTCGGATATTTTATTGGTGCAAAATTGTGGGGTTTCGGGCCGGACAATTATACTGCGATGGCACAATTTTTTTATGATTCCATCCCCGGATTTTCACAGAGTACATTTGAAGCAATGAAGGTGAAATATGATCTCTATGGTTTCTGGATCGTATTTACTGCAGGCTTTACACCAATCCCATATAAAATTTTTACAATTTCTTCAGGCGCTTTCGATATTAATTTTATCACTTTCATGATCGCATCAGTTATATCAAGAGGTGCAAGGTTCTTTCTGGTGTCCTTCCTTATATTTAAATTTGGTGAACCTATCAAAGGATTTATAAATAAATATTTCAACATTCTGGCTGTAATTTTTACTATTCTCTTCATCGGCAGCTTTCTTGTGCTGAAAGGGTTGATCTGATCTCTCTGAGAATTTATATTTAACAAATTTTGCTTCTGTGTTAAATTATTATCATGAAATTTTCTTTTAAGATAATTATCCTTATTCTGATACTGATAATCCCGGCCGGATCGTATTTCGGATGTGCTAAAAACAGCAAAAGAATATTATCAAATCCAATAGAAGTTATTGATAAAAATGGTGTGGAAAGGAATTACAATCTTCACCTTCCTGAAAAGTCCGGTGGAGATTTACCGATGTTGGTATATTTTCATGGAGTAAGATCTCAAGAGTTTAAAAACAAGCCTGTTTTGAAAGGATATACAGGAAGTCCTCTGGAAGAGACCGGATTGATACCATTCTGCAGGATGAACGGGGTAGCCCTTCTTGAGATCCTTCCATCATACTCCTATAAATTTCTGGATGTTAAAGCTTATGGATGGTCCCCGTTTGAGAAAGAGATAGATGGAATAGAAAAGTGTATAGATCTTGTTGTAGAAAATTTTAATATTGATAGTGGAAATGTTTTTCTGGCAGGAATTTCAGCGGGAGCAGTTCTCTCACATCATCTGGCTAACAGAAGGCCCGGAAAATATAAAGCGATCCTCTCTCATTCTCAGGCTTATATAAGTGAAAATAATGAGATACTGTCTCCTGTAATATACGGGAAAAAATTTGGAGTTGTATTCTGTTATACAAAAGGTGATTACGATAATTTGAAGGAATTTTGTGAAGAGTCATATAGTGTTTATAAGAAAAATGGATATAACCCGGTCATACTTCGTGATCTCCCGCCGCTTAGTCACAAATGGTCGAATTCAACAAATGGGAGGTTCTGGAGGTCACTTCAGAGAGCAGGTGGGAACTCTGACTGACAGGATATATTTCTCTTTTTAAAATTGACTAAAACATAGCTCTCTGTTATCATAATTCAGGAATCTGGTGAACTGATGAAACAAAAACTTGTTAGAGTGTTATCTGTTATTTCCCTTGCTGTATTACTTTTAAGTACTTCAATCCTGAATATAAATTGTAAGAAAAAGTTAAAGAATTATAATATTGTCGTGATCGTTATTGATACACTCCGATCGGATAAACTTGATGCTTATGGATATGAGAAGATCACAGCTCCATTCCTGACCGAATTATCGAAGAAGTCAATTCTTTTCGAGAACACTTTTGCTGCATCATCATGGACATCACCAAGTACAGCCTCAATATTTACTTCACTTTATCCTTTTCAGCATAAGGTTTTGATGGGGATTTTAGCCCATATTAATGCAAAGAAAAAATATCCCGATATCAAGATCGACAGGATCCCAGAAGAGATCGAGACCATGCCTGAAATTTTCAAGAAAGCAGGATATTCTACATTTGCTATCTCTGATAATTTTAATATAGGTGATAAACAGGGATTTGATCAGGGATTTGATAAGATGATCACCTATGGTTACAAGGGAGCAGAGCAGGTTAATAAAGATCTCTTTTCCTGGAAGGAAGAGATAGAAAAAAGTGAGAAGTATTTTATTTACCTCCATTATATGGATCCTCACGGGCCTTATCATGCCCGCGAACCGTGGTACAAAGATCCCGGGAACAGAAAACTGGAACCTCTTGAAGCCTATGAAAGCGAGATAAGTTATGTTGATTCTTATATAAAAAAAGCTTATGAAGAATTCGGGTGGGATAAAAATACTGTGATAGTTATAACTGCTGATCATGGAGAGGGATTATGGGATCATGGAAGGCAGGGGCATGGCTTTTCTTTATATAGAGAGGAGATTCAGATACCTTTAATAATACATTTTCCCGGGGGAGCAGAAGGGAAACGGATAAAACCTAACGTAAGTAACATAGATATTCTTCCTACCCTTCGGGATATAATCGGCCTGCAAAAATCGGATTCGGATGAAGGCTGGAGCCTTCTTCCTCTTGTTCGGGGAGAAGAGGAGAAGTATAAAAATAGATATATCTTCTCATACTTGTGGAAAAAGGTGACAGATCTGGTGGAGTTCAAAGCTACGATATATAAAAATTTCCATTTTCAGAACAAGATATCCCTTAAAAAAGAGTTGTTTAATCTCATGCTTGACCATAAAGAGAAAAAGAATATTTTCTTCAAAGCTTTTAAGATCGCCAGGGAAATGGAATTACAATTTGAGAAATTCTTTTCAAATTGCAAAAAATATGAGAAGAAATCTGTAAATTATAAATTAAACAAGGAAAGACTGGAAAAATTGAAAACTCTTGGATATGTTCAGGAATAAAAAAAATAATCTTTGGTTCACTCTAACCGCAGTTTTTATTATTCTTATTTCTTTTTCATTGCGGATATATTCACCTCAATCAGATCTCCCTCCTGATATTTCGATATCCGGGAGTGTCTATACTGATGAGGGGAACCAATGTCATAATTCCAGAAGTAAGGTTCTTTTTGATGAGTGGTTCCCTGATGAGTGGAAAATCACAAATTATAATCCTATAGTCCCATATTTTAAATTACTTATATTTAAAGTCTTCGGTACCGGCCTCATTCAGGTAAGATCTGTATCATTCTTCTTTTCTTTGTTATCACTTATATTTTTCTTCCTGATCCTCAGATCATATTTTTCCTCCTGGCTCTCTATCGCCGGAATTACTTTGCTCGGATTTAATTTTCTATATATAATGTATAACAGGATAGGAACTTTTGAGACTCCTATGATATTCTGGATGATCCTCTCTTTGTACTTCCTCGAGAAATACAGGGTCAAAGGAAAGAATATCTTTACTGCACTTTCCGGTACAGCTGCATTTATGGCATTTGTCTTTAAAATGACCGGAGCCCATATAATTCCTGTACCTGTAATTTCCTTACTTCTATTTCTTTTATTTATCCCTGAAAAAAATCTTCCTGACAGAAAAAAAATTGCAGTATCAACAGCAGTCATCTTGATTGCAATTATTATATCTTTTGCAATATGGCTACTCTTTTTTTACATTCCGAACAAGGAGTGGATCAAGAGCGCTCCCGGATCATATATCGGTAATCAGATGTTCCCTAAAAGTATTGACCAGCTATTTGGAAATATCCTCTCTTACAATTGGAAGGAACAATTTTTCAAAATGTGGGTTGTCTGGGTAGCGGCAATACTATACCTCCCCATTTTTTTCAGAAGGCTGCTAATGAAGCTGATGGATATAACCGAGGCTGGATTTGTATTGTTTCTCCTTTCCCATACAGGAGCATTGATGATCATGAATCACAGGCCTACACGGTATCTGATTGCTGCAATACCGCCGATGGTTTTTTTGACTATCTTACTTTTCAGACATGTGATGAATGGGTTTAAATATCAGTCGGATCCTGGTATTTTAAAAAAGTCTCTTTTCCTGATGTTTGATACTGGTTGGCTTTTTCTATCACTCTTCTATTGTTTCCTACCTCTTCTAGCCCAGGCGGACATTCATATTCTACCGGTTAAATTCAGTTTAGATCTGTTTTTGATCTCGGTGTTCCTTACCGGACTTTTTCATCTCTTTCTTTATCTGCTTAAACGTTTTTTTAGAACCGGTGTCAGGATCGGGATATTTGTGGTAGTTCTTGTCCTGTTTTTTGTTTCCATATCAATTTATACCAATGTAAAATATTATTATCACTGGCAAAGGGATAAGACCGAATATGTAAATGTTATTTCGACTGAATTAGGAGATAAGCTGACAAATGGATATATTGCCGGCCTTACAGCTCCTGTCGCTGTTCTCGGGACAGAACACAAATCTCTGTTTCTCTATCCGAAATTTGTTCACTGGGAAAAAGATACACTTGAAAAGTACGGGATCACTCATGCTCTACTGGCAAATTTCAACTTTGAGATATCCAACTTTTTCGGTCAGTGGCCGGGGAAAATGGAGAATGCATTATTATTGAATGTTTATAATGTGAAAGATCAGTTTCTCCATCTATATTCATTCAATGATCCTGTTATCTCCCGGATAAAACGGATTGACCCCGGGACATTGGAGCTTTCTATTCTTTACAATGGAGAACCAGGGGAGATCCAATTTGGGAAACTGGAATCTATTCGAGGTGAGGATATTAGATTTGATGAAGATCCGTATCAAATTACGCTGCTTCCAGGTACTGAAATGATAAAGAGTGGTGAAAATATTTTACGGATCAGTGATAAATACCGCGGCAGTGAGAAATTGATATTTATCCACAATAAGAAATGGGATACCAGATTCAGATATGAAGCGGAAAAATTCCCGAAAAAGAGAGGAAAGGTAGTTCGTGATGTAACTGCATCAGGGAAGCATATTAGATATTTTAATGTTTTAACCGACAGGAAAGGTTTCATGGCATGTTCGATAGGTGGTAAGTTTATCCCTTATACCGAAGGTATGATTTATGCAAAGTTTTATCTGAGATTTGGTAATATTAAGTCCAGAATAAGGCCTCTCGCTACTATAGATATATTTAATAATACTGATGGAATACCTGTTTCTTCAAATATTATAAAGAAGAAGGATATAATTGGCGAAGATGTTCGGGGGTATCCACTGCTTTATAAAGTAAAAGGGGTTAGCGACCTGGAGTTCAGAGTTCATGCAGAAAAGAGCTCGGATATATACTACGATTATCTGGAACTCTTTTATTATCAGGGAAAATTTATAGACGGAAATTGAAAAACAATAAAAATCTGAGAACATTTGTTTTATTTCTGATCCTCGCATCTTCTTTTCTGGTGATTTACAGGAATGTATTCCTGAGAAATGAGGTTATAATTCCGGGTGATATTCCCTACAATACTCCCATCTGGCAGGGAGAGGCTCCCGATAAAAGATATTATAATGCAGAAAATTATCTGCTAAGTGATCAGATAAATCAATTTTATGTATGGCATCACATTGCTCATGCCTCTATGAGTGGAACGGGAATAATTCCTCTCTGGAATCCATTTATTTTTGCAGGGCAGCCTCTTGTTGCGAATTCTCAATCTGCATTATTCTACCCCCCGAATCTATTACTTTTTTTCTTTGATCCCGGAACTATTGCTACATTGAGGGCTTTTTTTAATTTATTTATTATAATTCTGTTCGGGTATTTTCTGGGGCGTATTTTAGGAATAAGTATTGTCGGTTCAGTGATAATATCAGTTGCGCTTGGATTAAGCGGCCCTGTGACAGTATGGCTGGGGCATCCTCATGCCAACGTTTTCTCTTGGTTCCCTTTTCTGATGTGGAGTGGTGAAAAGATAATAAGATCTGACAGGAAGTTGTTATGGGCAGGAGTTTTCAGTATCGGCACAGGTATATCGATACTTGGGGGACATCCTGAGACAGTTTTTCATATGCTGATGATAATTGCAGTTTATTTTTTTTTAAGAGCAGTTTTTCCAGGAAGAGAGGTTTTGTCAGTAAAAAGGTCATCTTTTATATTAGTAACAGGGCTAATTTGTGGCATCCTGATAGCATCGATACAGCTTGTCCCTTTCTCAGATTTCCTCTTCAGGAGTTCAACATTGCATGATGGTGGGCGAGGTGATCATGGAGGGCCTTTGTTCTGGTCCGATTCCGCAGTTGGGAATATCACTGGCCTGGCAACTCTTGTTTATCCTGATTTTTTCGGAAATCCTCCGGACAGAACATTCAGAAGCCCTGCAAAAAGTGTTTCCAACTATAATGAACATGCAATATATTTTGGATTGATACCACTATCATTTCTTATATTTATCCTTTTCAGAAAGAGAAATCCCACCATAGTGAAGATTCTGACATTTATCTCTGTATCTTCTCTCGGTATAGCCTGGAGGTTGCCGATATTCGAAGTATTCAACCATCTTCCGGTATTTTCGATTGTGGCCAACGGGAGACTGAAAATATTTTTTGTTTTTATTTCCGTTATCCTTGCCGGGTATGGGTATGACATCTTCAAAAGAAATTTTAATTCTGGAGAATTAAAAAACCGGACTATATTGAAGTTTATTATTGTACCTCTGTCAGCCATATCAATATATTTTATTTTTTCAATGATAAAATCTTATTTTCAGTTGACCGGATATTCACCATATAATCAGGCAGGTGGAGAGATGCCATTTTTCAAATATCTCCTTTTCAGAATATTTTCT
>JAOZUQ010000008.1:0-2523 GCA_029938635.1 Candidatus Aminicenantota bacterium | reverse complement strand
AATAACCCTGTTCACTTCAATTTCGCTATTGATAATTGTATTTCTGCTGATAAAGGGGAAAATGGGGATAAAGATATTTGAGATATTAATAGTGATACTTTGTGTTGTTGATCTGACAATTCCCGCAATTGGATATAATCCTACAATAAAAAGATCTGATATCTTACCTTTCCCGGGAGTTTTCTCAGAATTCAATAAGGAGGATTCTCCATTCAGGGTAATAGCAGACGATATCATAAAATTGCAGAATTATAATGCTGTCCACGGAGTGCATTTAATGGGTGGATATGACCTTCCCGTATTGAAGAAGTATGGTGATCTTTTTCTGTCACAGAACAACGGGAATTTGCATAATCATAACTGGAATGAGAATTCAGAACTGGCAGATTTTCTGAATGTGAAATATTATTTTAATAAGGGGAGCCAAACTCCTGTCAGCAGTAAATATAAACTCATTTTCAACAATCTGAACTACAGGGTATATGAAAATCTGAATGTCTTCCCGAGAGCTTTTATGGTCTATGATTTTGAGGTGATAAATGACAAAAAAGGTTCACTGGATTATCTTAAAGAGAATGATTTCCGGCTTAGAGATAAGGTTCTGCTTCCGGCACCTCCGGAAGTCCCTTTTAAAAGATATTCCTCATCATCTGATGTACTTAACAATGTCAACTTCATCTCTTATACAAACGATCTTGTTGCACTTGAAGTTAAAACTGCCGAGGATGGAATATTGGTTATGAGTGATGTCCTTATGCCCGGATGGGTTGCCTTTATTGATGAAAACAAAATTGATATTCTGTCTGCGAATTATGCTTTTCGTGGTATTTTTATTCCGGCTGGTGATCATATAATAACCTTTAAATACAAACCTTTATCGCTAACGATCGGGATGATATTGACCTTTGCAGGATTATTTATTGCTGCTCTTTTTATTCTCTTCGGGAGAAGAAAAAAACGGGACTCGAATGACCCTGTTTCCACTTGACAACAGATTGGACTCACAGATATAATGGAGACTGACAAAAATATCCGGTTTTATAAATTGTCAAACTAGGAGAAATAATGGCCCGGAAAAAAAAGATGCTTGTTGATATACTTCTGCCTGTATATAACGAGGAACATATTCTGGAAACGAGTGTTGTATCCCTCAGGAAATTTCTTTCCGAAAATGTTAAAGATTTTGACTGGGTCATAACTATTGGAGACAATGCTTCTACAGATAAAACTCTTGAAGTTGCAAAGAATCTTGAAAATAAGTACAAGGATGTAATTGTTGCCCATCTTCCTCTGAAAGGACGTGGACGGATGGTTAAATATGCATGGGAAAAAAGTGAAGCTGATATCCTTACCTATATGGATATTGATCTATCAACTGATCTTAATGCATTTATCCCAATGGTTGAAGCAGTTATGGATGAATATGATATTGCTATAGGATCAAGACAATTCAAGGGTGCTAATGTAGATAGAAGTATAAAGAGGGAGATCATTTCTCGAGGGTATATCAAAGTTCTGAAGTTTCTCCTTGGTTTCCCATATACAGATGCCCAATGCGGATTCAAGGCTGTATCAAAAAAAGTTGTTAACAACCTTTTTGATCATATTATTGATGATGAATGGTTTTTTGATACTGAACTTTTATATATGGGTTTTAAGGAAGGATATAAAGTTAAAGAGATCCCTGTAAAATGGATAGAGGATCGTGATTCGCGTGTAAAGATCATCAGAACTGCCTGGCTTGATATAAAAGGTGTTTTCAGGATGATGGGATATAAGAAAAAGAATATTTTATGAAATCCTCGATCCTAATAACCGGAGCCTCCGGATTTGTCGGAAAAACACTGATCGGAAAACTTGAGCTTTCAGAATTCAATAAAGTATATTTGCTTGTACCAGAACCGGATGTTCCGGATGCTTTAAAAAAACTCGGCAAAAAAGTTGTTATCCTGCATGGTGATATTACCGACCCGGAAGTTCATAAGATTATACCTGAGAATATAAACATATTATTACACATGGCGGCCATAACAGGAAAGGCGGCCAGAGCCGAGTATGAAAAAGTGAATTTCGAAGCTTTTAAGGATATTGTGATATACGGAAAAAAGAAGGGATTAAAAAAAGTTCTTTTTATAAGTACTATTGCAGTAAAATTTTCTAAAAGAAAGAGGTATTTTTATTCTTTTTCAAAAGAAAAAGCAGAAAAATTTCTTAAAGGATCCGGGATGGAATATTCAATATTAAGGCCTACAATGATCCTTGGTTCCGGTTCACCTGTTTTTAAAGGATTTTCAATGTTTGCAGGATTACCTCTGATACCTCTTTTCGGTGGAGGAAAGGCAATTATACAACCCGTTCATTTAGAAGATGTGTGCAGCACAATAATTCAAATTCTTACAAAATCGATATTTCAAGGTGATACCTTTGATATCGGTGGCCCTGATAAGCTTTCCATTAAAGAATTTCTGAAGAAAATATCTGAATTGAAGGAAGAAATGGGAATAATGAAAGAGATGTATGAAT
>JAOZUQ010000042.1 GCA_029938635.1 Candidatus Aminicenantota bacterium | reverse complement strand
CCTTGAAAAAAGAATAGTGGCAAGTGGTCTGGTCCCCGAATCCTTAGCCAAAATTAATGTTAGTTTTTTGAAATTTTAAAAAGTTTTATTTTAACTTTAAGATAAAATGACTGTGGGTGATTTTGTGTCACAAATAGTCCTGTTTGACACACTTTATGCACTAAATGCAACAAATACAACAACATTTAAAAAAAGCGAAAAGCGCCGATACAACAAAATAATATAGTCGTATCGGTGCTTTTCAATTGACATTAAATTTGATTAAGTTCGGTTTTTAAGTCCCGTGCGTCTGCCTATTCCGCCACCCCGGCAATAAGAATTGAAGAAAAATAATATCATAATTTCTGATATTGGACAATAGTCTGAACCTTGATTTACCTCAATTTTGAATCTGTGCATTGATTTGTTTTCATGTGTTCCGCTATCCTCAGGATCACCTGATCAATTGACGTTCCTCTGGATTTAAAATAAGCAGCCATTCCGGGATCCTTTTTCATAGGTCCCATCCCCTTGAAACACTCCTTTAAATTTAGTTCGTAACTATAGTTAATGAATTCATTTGAGATGTTTCCGGATAGGTCGGAGTGAATATCAAATAATACTTTCTGTGGAGTTGTGCATAAATAGTCAAAAGAATCAAAGTTTATAAATTTGATACTTTTTGACTCATTTGTATAAAAATAGATTCTTTTATTCGTCACATCATAAATCTTGGCTAATTTATTCCACTTGGGATTTGTTATGGTTTTTAAAAGAAAGAATCCGTAATCTACTGCTGACTTATCTTTATTCGGGTTATAGCTCTTTAAAAGATATGCTCCTTTTTCAAATCTGTGTTTTATATCATTATCACTAACATATATTTTTTTGTCCCCGCCGAAACCTTCAAATGTTTTTAAGTTATCCATCTCTTTTTTATAAGTACTGTTGCAGAGCAAAGGAACAGGAAGATCATCACCTGCATACATAACTGGTTTCCCGTCTAAAAATTCAATTACACCACTTTTTCCTGTCTTATCGGCTATGAAAAAATGCCATCCCCACCCGTCCAGGGATATATCTCCTGCACTCTGTAATACTTCATCGACAGATTCACATGTGTCTAGAATATATTGTATCCATTGATTCATGAACATTTTTTTTTGTGGTGGATTATCAGGAAAAACAGTTTTGATCAATGTCATCTCCTCTATAAAAAGTCCCTTCTCATTTATCCCCCCGTCCGGAAGGTCTACTGCCCAGTTATTAAAAGTGACAGAACCATACTTTGATTCCCACTTAAAAGAACGCTCTATATTCACTTCACCTGTAAGGAGATATTTGAAGGTCACACTTTGCTTTGATACTCCTCTTTTGTTCGTAATTACAAATCCGGGAATATCGGAGCTCTCATCAAGATTCCTCCCGAAGATCAGTGTCTTCCCATTTTGAAGAGTAAATGAAGAGCAGGGGGTTGCAGTTCCAGTTGTAAAAAATAGTGAAACAATCAACATAAAAACAATCTTTTTCAACAAATTTATATCCATTTAATACTCCCGGTCTTTACAAAAATAATTTTATTTTAGGACCTGAAACAACAATATGCAAATCTCAATTTAATCTTTGTCAAAAATTTTCTGATAATTTATTCAGGGCCCGAATCGCTTTATCTGAATCTTTTTTGTCTACAAAAATGTGGTCGTGGTAGTATCCCGCAATCACATTACAACTTATATTATATTTTGTTAATTCAGCTGAGAATATTGATGTTAGGCCTACTGCTTTTAAAGATGAATGGATATTTAAAGTGATCCAGGATGAAATATAATCGTATTGAAGATCCAGGTCATCAGCTTTTTTTCTTTCAATAACAATTGTTATGCCTTCATCCTCTTTAAATTCGCAAATTGTATCTGCTCTGTTTATGTTATCCAGATCTTGTAATGTTACAAATACATATTCACCGGTATTCAACTTGGGAGTCATCCCTTTGATCAGCTCCTTTAAGTTAGTTTCCCCATCCATTTAACGAATTCTTTTATATTTTATAAGTGATTGTATTGATACAATGGTCCAGATACCTTCTAGTAAAACAAATGGAAAATAATTTATAAGTATGGAAGCATAACATGCCATTCCGGCCCCGATCACATTTAATAAGATAAATAATAAATTATTACTTGTGATTATTTTGTTCATGTTTAAAAAGTATGCAAGAAGAATTTGAGAAACTCCAATAAAACCTATCCAGTCACTTATGCCCATTTTTCACCTTTTTTTATAACAAATGATATTCTGAAGATCAATAAAAAACAATAGCTGTAAAAGTGCAAATATTTTCCATTCACGTTTTATGCTACTGAATGAGATTAATTAATTTAATTGTTAAAACATATGATATTTTTATTTAATTAAAAAGCAGGAATTTTATCTGCAAAATTTTTGATTCCAGAAACTGGTCTTCACCCCGAATCTTGATCCAAAATTAATGTAAGTATTTGGATAAGTTAAATCTCTAGAGATAAGGAGAAAATAAATTTTTATATTAACAATAAGCATTTTTGACTGTGGTTGTTTTTGTGTCACAAATGGTCTCGTTTGACACAGTTTATGCACTTAATGCAACTAATACAACAACAAGCAAAAGAAGCGGAAAATGCCGAGTTTTCGATATTGGACAATAGTTTTCAAATACAATCTTTTCACTCACCCCTAACCCACAGCCCAGGCTGCTTTCTCTTCGCCCTAGAGAATTCACCTTGTCTCCCATAGGTAGAGGGGAGAAAGAACCATTTTATTCAGCTAAGTGCTGTGAAACCCTTGTCTGAACCAGACAGAAGCCATTCAGAAAAAAATTGATTATTTTTTGTAAAAATGTTATTAAAATGAGATAAGTTGAAAATAAGTTTATTCAATTAGTTAGGGGGAAATATGAAATTAAAATTATTTATTATTGTTTTTGTTGTTTTGATGTTTGGAGTTACCGCATTATCCGGACAGAATAGTCAGGGACAATGGGGGCAAGTAAGAGATAGTTCCGGAAGAGTGCCGGTTAATCAATCTTCCAGGCTTGAGGTTTTGAATCAGGGTCAAATCTTTTTTGATCTGAATTTAATTAATAAAACATCAGTTCTATATATGGGGAATACTCCGGTTTTTACTTTTAATGTCAGGGTCGTGAAAGATAACCGAAGAGGTGCCAGGAATAGTGGACAGGAATATGTTTTAAGGGGAAATACCAACCAACGGGTCATTATAGACGAAGGTCAGGGTGTTGTATTTCTGAAGATCAAAAAAAGGAACGGAGGCGTTAAAAAATTGATTATTTCCAGGATATCTGCTCAGAGATTGCCAAACAGAATGATCCGTTACCATATGAATGACAATGTAAATCTGGCAATCAACCTTAATCATAACAATGGGGCCCTTAGTTCAACAGTGGCTTTCAAAGGGGTCCCGATATTTGTTATGGCAACAAACTATGCTATGTATCAGGGCAGACAGAATATGAATGTCCTTAAATTTAAAGGAAACAGCTCCGGAGAATTTTATTTTAACCGTAAGAACCAGACCCTCTACTATAAATCACAAAAAAGTGATGGAGTCTGGACAAAAGTAAGAAGTATAAGGAAATAGATATATTTACCCTTTTTATATACGGACAATATTCTGAATCTTAAACGCATAACAATCGGGGTATCGTTATTATTGTTGCTGCCCTTGTTGGCAATGCAGTTCACCGATGAAGTGGTCTGGAACCTTGCCGATTTTGCTGTCGCCGGCACCCTCCTGTTCGGAGCTGGTCTCATGTATGAGCTGATAGCGGAAAAGATGGACAATATAGCGTACAAAGCTGCTGTCGGCCTTGCGGTTGCGACAGCACTTTTCCTAGTCTGGATCAATCTTGCCGTCGGGATCATCGGGACCGAGGATAACCCTGCCAACCTGATGTATGGCGGGGTGCTCATCGTCGGAATCATCGGTGCCCTTTTCGCACGCTTCCGGCCACATGGAATGGCAATCGCTATGTTTGCGTCGGCACTTACTCAAATGTTGGTCGGTGTGATCTCGCTAATCGCCGGATTGGGTTTCACACTGGTACCGGATGTGTTCTTTGCCGTGCTTTGGAGTGGATCTGCTTTCTTATTTCGATGTGCAAGTGCCAAAGACTAGAATTTTTTTGTTCAGCTGAATGCTGACAAAAGTGTAATGATCAATTGATACTTTCTTTATAAATTGTTAACGATAGTTGACATATTATTCCGGTATTATGCTCTATAATTGAATCCTTCTGTTTGTTTTTTCTGGAAAGAAAAATGCAGAATAGTATTTCAGGAGAAATAATGAATAAGAATGAAACTATAGCAAACGATGAAGAGTTGAGTGAAGTAAGTTATCAGAAAATTGAAGCAGCACTTTTTTCCGATTCCTCATCGGTAAAAGAATTAGAAAAAATTTGTATGACCTTAGCTCACCAATCATCAAAAAAAGCTCAGGATCTTTTGGGAAAATTTAAGAAATCAAAACGGTCAGCAGAAGTAGAATGGATCGATTGTGCTATTGAAGAGGGGCAATGGTGGTATCTTGATCCTCAGAATGAATTTGAAGAGAGAGAATACCTTGCTTTAAAAATAATGCAGGAGATCGAAGATGAACTTGTTGAGATTGAGATCGAGTTGGATGATTTCAGGCTTGAAAAGAGATGGCAGGAAATTGAACATAAAGCTTTGAGGGAACTTGCCGGGAAGAATAAGATTAGCAATGATGAAATTTTGGGATTAGACGATCTGGAAACCATAAATAACTCCAGGATAATAGATTTGGAAGAAAAAATTGAGCTGAAACAAAAGATATTTGACCAGATAAAAGGATCAATTAAAACTGAAAGATATAAAACTATGGATCTTTCCGAAATGCGAAGTATTCACTTTACAAGATGATGAATACAACAAAATTTCAGATGAAGTTGAATTTATATAATAAAGATAATATAATTATAGAGTAATTACAATGGCTCATCTTGGTTTTGTATGGGATGAAAGAAAAGATGCTAAGAACATAAAGAAACATGGTGTCTCATTTAATATGGCACAAACAGTCTTTTATGATGATAATGCAAGGTTAATCCATGATTATGAACATTCCGGGAATGAGGAGAGATTCATTTTGTTGGGTATGAGCATTAATTTAAATATAATGGTTGTTGTTCACTGCTATAAAGAGGATGAAGAGGTCATCCGAATTATATCTGCGAGAAGAGCAACAAAGAATGAAACCATAAAATATGAGGAGTATCTGAAATGAAGAATGAATATGATTTTTCAAAATCAAAAAAGAACCCTTATTCAAAGAAATTGAAAAAACAGATCACGATAAAAATTGAATCTGAATCAATAGATTATTTTAAAAAAATGGCTGTAGAATTAGGAATACCATATCAGAATCTAATTAATCTTTATTTAAGAGATTGTACGAAAAATAAGAGAAAGCTTGAACTTAATTGGGTAAGAACATAGTTTTGATAAAGATGGCATATTTTAATAATAGTATAAATAAAAATAGAATAAAACCTGTATTGAAATACTGAGAATCATTAATTTTACTGGACAATTGAAGAAAACCCGCATATAATAGAAAAGTACAGAGTGTGTACAAAGTGTGTTCTATGGAGGTTGGAATGGGTGAAAGTATAATTAGGTCGAGGATCGACCCTGAAATAAAAGAGCAGGCTATAACTTTGCTGGAAGGGATGGGACTTACTCTGAGTGAAGCGATAAGGATGTTTCTGATCCAGGTGATAGCGCATGAGGCACTTCCTTTCGAAGTAAAGTCTCCAAATAAAATAACCAGGGAAGCTGTTACTGAAGCAAAGAATAAAAAGGGGCCTACTAAGAAATAGAAAAAAGTAAATAGTCATTTGTTCGCTATGCTCATGTCATTAAGTACTATGGAATTTGTCATTAAGAGTTCACGGAGCTTGTCATTGAGGACTAATTACATTTACTATATATCTTTTTTTTGGTATACAATATATTTAGATTTTAGATTTAACAGGAGGAAATTAAATGCCGGACAAAGGTACAAAGAAAAAAGTAACAAAAGTAGGGGGCACAGAAGCTCCATCACAATCAAAAACATTCGTAGCAAGTGACGAAAGTAAAGGTAAAGCACTGAAGTTTCGTTTATTTGCACTACTATCATGGATAGTTGCAATTGGAATTGAAGTTTGGGCAATAATGTTTTTACAGAAACCGCCGATCAATACAACGTATCTCATTATTATGATCGTTGTTATCATGATCTTTGCAATTATCGGATCATTATTATGGAAAAAGGCAAACAGATTCGATCCTGCGTCGGAGAAGAACAAGGTGAAATTCTTTGTTCAGAACCAGCTAGGTGTGATCATAAGTGTACTTGCTTTTCTCCCTCTTATTATTCTTATCTTTACAAATAAAGATCTGAAAGGTAAACAAAAAGGGCTTGTAGGGACGATCGCTATCATTGCATTGGCAGTTGCAGGTTATTTTGGTGTCGATTTTAATCCTCCATCCATTGAACAATATACAGAGCAGACAGCAAAGGTAGAGTCTCTGATGGGGACCAATCTTGTTTACTGGACAAAATCCGGGACAAAATATCACACATATTCAGATTGCTACCATATTAATACCAAAAAGACCGAAGAAATATTTGAAGGTACAGTTGCCAAAGCAAGAGAATTGAAGAACATTTCAGAACTCTGTATGACCTGTGAAAAGAAAGCAGCAAAAGAGAAAGCACTCAAAGCAGAAAAAACACCAGAAGTAGATCTGGAATAGACCGAATAGTTTTAATAAAGTTTTATTAGTGAAAAAGTGCTGTTATGGATTTAGTATAAGATTATAACAGCATTTTTTTTTGTTTTTATTGAGATATTTTTTACTTCCTTTTATTTAACTACCAGAGATATTATTTTAAGAGCATTTTTTTAGGGGATTTTTATGTCTATTCTAAGAATGCAGATCAAAGGAGGGTTAAATGAATAAATTATTAAAAACAACAAGTACTACTATTACACTTGTAGTATTTTGTGTGGTTTTAATGTCAGCTTTATCAACTCCGGTTTTTGCAGAGAAAGGGTGGTGTTGTAAGGATGGGTACGTATTCGAGAGCACTTCTGATGAATGTAAAGAGAAAGGCGGAAAGTTCTTTTTGACAGAGAAAGAAGCTATTAAATATTGTGAAGATGATGGCAAGGGCTGGTGCTGTCTTGACGGTACGGTATTTCCATCAACACCGGAACTATGTAAAGAGAAAGGCGGGACATTCTTTCCTACTGAAGCGGAAGCCAGGAAGAATTGTGATGAAGTAAGCAGAGGCTGGTGTTGCCTTGACGGAATGGTATTTCCTGCAACTCCCGAAGAATGTAAAAGGAAAGGCGGATCCTGGTTTGCTACTAAAGCAGAGGCAGAAAAAGTTTGTGAAGAAGGTGTAGATGAGGGCTGGTGCTGTCTTGACGGTATGGTATTTCCTGCAACACCGGAACTATGTAAAAAGAAAGGCGGATCCTGGTTTGCCACTAAAGCAGAAGCAGAGAAATTCTGTGAAACAGGTGGTGAGTCTGGCTGGTGCTGTCTTGATGGTGTAGTATTTCCTGCAACACCGGAACTATGTAAAAAGAAAGGCGGGACGTATTTCCCCACTGAAGCAGCAGCAAAAAAAGCCTGTATCGATCTTACCAGATTGCCTGACCTGCAGGTTGTAAATATTTATCTCAATAGAAAGTGTCAGGTAGTTGTTAAAGTGAAAAATAACGGCCCGGGATCTGTTCCTGACAATGTATGGACAATACATACTCCCAAAAGTAGTAGTGTATATATTTATATTAACGGGAAATCATGGGGTGGGGCAACTATATGGAAGTTTGATCCGGGGAAATCTCTCAAACCTCCCGGTGGAACTGCAGTATATACGAGTTCATTTATTGTAAAAACCTCAGCAAAGATCACGGCTATAATTGATCACACTTTACGGGTAACAGAAACAAATGAAATTAATAATAAATTAGTAAAAGTCGTTAGATGCGGACTGAAAACGATAAAGGGAAGAAGGTAAAAATAGAAAAAAATTATACAACAATAGTTATTATACGGCCAGTATTGAAAAATTTTATGTATTTTCTTGACAAAAAATTATTTTTTCATTATAAATATAACCAAGTTGGTAGCGTATAAACTTTAAATACAATTTTCTGTTAATTTATACATAATATTTATATATAAAAAAAATTAAAGAAGGGTTAACTATGAGAAAACTATACTTTATTGTTTTAGCTATTTTATTTTTTCTTTCTTTTTCAGTGTTATACGGACAAAGCACAGAAGAATTCTTCGAAAGAAATTGTTTTAGTTGTCATACGATAGGCGGTGGACGTCTTACCGGCCCTGACCTTAAAAATGTTGATCAGAGAAAAGATACAGCATGGCTTGAAAAATTTATTCTTAATCCAGAGGTCATTCTCAGGGGCGGAGATCCTTACGCTGCAAAGCTGCTTAAAGAAGCCCGTGGTGTGAGAATGACACGAGTTGCAGGCCTGACATCGGGATTGGTGAAAAATCTTCTGAAATTCATTAAAGAAGAATCAGCGAAAGAAAAAACAAGGTTTGCAAAATCAGCTTTGAAAGAGAGGCCGTTAACGCCTGAAGATATTGTATTGGGGCGACAGTTTTTTTTAGGTACTCTTCCCTTAACGAACAAAGGCCCTGCTTGTCTGGGTTGTCATTCAATTGCAGGTGAGGGATTCTTCGGGGGAGGCAATCTCGGGCCGGATCTGACATCAGTTATCGGGAGACTTGGCGGGAAAACTGCACTGATGGCCTGGTTATCTAATCCTTCATCGGCAACAATGTCACCAATATACAGAAAACAACCGCTCGATGAAGAAGAGATACTTCCACTGGTAGCTTTTTTTAAAAGTAAGTCTGAAAAAAATGCTTCATATATGGAAGTTCATGATTTTAATTTTATGATATTCGGATTTATTGGACTTATACTTGTACTTTTGATCTTCGACCTTCTATGGGGAAAACGATTACGATCTGTGCGAGAGAAATTAGTGAAAGGAGAACTGGAATGAGCAAGATTAAGAAAAAAATTTCCTTTATTAGAGATGAGGTCTCCCCGGAAGACCGTACTTCAGAAGAATTTTACCGAAATCGCTGGCAATATGACAAAGTTGTCCGCAGCACGCACGGAGTAAATTGTACCGGCAGCTGTACCTGGCAGATCCACGTAAAGGATGGAATTGTCACATGGGAAATGCAGGGACTTGATTATCCGAAACTGGAAAAAGGTATTCCTCCTTATGAGCCAAGGGGATGTCAACGCGGGATCTCATTCTCATGGTACCTGTATAGTCCGCTGAGGATAAAATATCCGTACATTCGCGGAGCTATACTGGATATGTGGGAAAGTGCCCGTTCCGAATATTCAGATCCTGCTGAAGCATGGAAGTTTATGGTATCAGATCCTGAAAAACGAAAGAGATGGCAGAATGCAAGAGGTAAAGGAGGTTTCCGCCGGGCCAGCTGGGATACTGCCCGTGAAATAATTGCAGCATCCATGGTTCACACCATAAAGGAGTATGGGCCGGACCGGATCGCAGGATTCTCTCCAATACCTGCAATGTCAATGGTCAGCTATGCAGCCGGAGCACGCCTTATGCAGCTTGTCGGCGGCGTTTCCCTTTCTTTTTATGACTGGTATTGCGACCTCCCGAGTGCATCTCCGGAAACATGGGGAGAGCAAACAGATGTTCAGGAATCTGCTGACTGGTATAACGCTAAAATGATCGCTGTGATGGGGTCCAACCTTAACATGACCAGGACACCGGATGTCCATTTTGTTTCTGAAGCCAGGACCAACGGGACTAAGCTTGTTGTTTTTTCACCGGATTTTTCACAGGTTTCAAAATATGGAGATGAGTGGTTCTCAGTACATGCAGGTCAGGATGGTGCATGGTGGATGGCTGTAAATCATGTGATCCTGAAAGAATTTCATCACGAAAAAAAAATAAGTTCATTTCTGGATTATTCGAAAAAATATACAGATTCTCCTTTCCTTGTAGAATTGAAGAAAGGAAAAAAATCATATAAACCCGACCAGTTGCTGAGAGCGAACAGGATCACAAAGCATAAGGATATTGAGAATGGTGACTGGAAATTCCTTATGTGGGATGAAGATGATAAATGTACAAAAATTCCACAGGGCAGTGTCGGCCACAGATGGGGTGAAAAAGAGACGGGCAAATGGAATTTGAAACTTGAGGATGCGGTAGATGGTTCCAAAATCAACCCGAAACTCTCATTTCTGGGCGAGTCAGACGATATATTTCAAGTGGAGACAGATAATTTTGCAGAAGGAGAAAAGATCTCCAGAGCTGTTCCGGTAAAATTTATAGAAACAGAATCAGGGAAAATACCGGTTGCAACTGTTTATGATCTCCTGATGGCACAATACGGAGTCCCCAGAGGACTGGAAGGATATCCTGAAGATTATGAAACCGATACACTTTATACACCTGCATGGGCAGAAAAATATACAGGGATTTCAAAAGATGACCTGATCCGTTTTGCAAGAGAATGGGCATCAACAGCAGAAAAAACCGATGGACGATGCACAATAATCATAGGAGCCGGCATCAATCACTGGTACCATGCAAATCTTATATACCGTTCAGCTATACATGCTCTTATGTTTTGTGGATGTATCGGTAAGAACGGAGGAGGGCTGGCCCATTATGTGGGGCAGGAAAAACTTGCTCCGGGAGAGTCCTGGTCTTCCATTGCATTTGCAAAAGACTGGCATGCTCCATCAAGAATGCAAAGTACTCCCAGTTGGCATTATGTCCATTCTGATCAGTGGCGTTATGAAAAGGCATTTACTGATTACCATACAGTTCCGGAAGACCAGCCGGAAGGAAGCCTTGCCCAGGGTCACACAATAGATGTGAATGTAAAGGCTGTTAAGAATGGTTGGCTCCCGTTTTATCCTCAATACAATTCAAACCCCCTTGACCTGGCAGATGAAGCAAAAAAAAGCGGAGCTGAGAGTGAGAAAGAAATAGCAGATTTTGTTGTAAATAAATTAAAGAAAGGGGACCTGAAGTTCTCAATCGAGGATCCGGATAGTCCGGAAAACTGGCCGAGAGTGTGGTTTATCTGGAGAGGCAATGCTATCGGATGTAGTGCAAAAGGGCACGAATATTTTCTTGACCATTATTTAGGTACCCACTCCAATGCTGTTTCAGATGATCAGTTTGCCAAAGGGTCAGTGGAGGAAGTGGTATGGCATGACAAAGTTCCTCACGGAAAAATGGACCTTGTTGTAGACCTTAATTTCAGGATGGATACTTCAGCCTTATACTCGGACATTGTGCTTCCTGCAGCAACCTGGTATGAAAAAGCGGATCTGAACTCAACAGATATGCATAGTTTTATACATCCTCTTCAGGAAGCTGTCCCGCCTGCATGGGAATCAAAAAGTGACTGGGATATTTTTAAGGCAATTGCAGAAACTTTTTCAAAAGTTGCAGAAAAACATTTCCCGGACCCGGTAGATGACATAATCTCTGTCCCAATTCTTCATGACACTCCCGGCGAGATCTCACAAAAAGAGATAAAAGAGTGGTCCAAAGGTGAAATAGAAGCAATTCCCGGAAAAACAATGCCGGGAATTAAAGTTGTCACGCGAGATTTTAAAGATGTATATAACAAATTTATATCCTACGGCCCGAATATTCCTAAAAACGGACTCGGAGCTCATGGAACAAAATATGAGGTTGCTGATGAGTATGAACGCCTGATAGATGAGTGCCCGACCGAATCATGGAACGGGAACACATATCCATCTCTTAAAGAAGCCAAAGATGTGTGTAATACAATATTGGAACTGGCCACTGTTACTAATGGTGAACTTGCATACAGATCCTATAAAAATATGGAAAAGAGAACCGGCCTGAAATTAAGTGATCTGGCTGAGAAGAACAGAGGATCCCGTGTCAGCTATGACGATCTTTGTTCCCAGCCCCGCCGTCTGCTCAATAGCCCCATGTGGTCGGGCTTAACCGAGAACGGCAGGCCTTACTCTGCCTTCACCTACAATGTTGAACGTGATGTCCCATGGAGAACTCTGACAGGAAGACAGCATTTTTACCTGGACCATCCGGGATATATTCAATTCGGAGAACATCTACCTACTTATAAACCGAAACCCACACCAACTCAATATGCGGACCTTGTGAACAAAATGGGTGGAGAACCTTCAAAAGTATTCAATTATTTAACCCCTCACGGCAAATGGCACATTCACTCAACATATGGAGACAACCACAGGATGTCCACTCTGAATCGGGGTGTTGAACCATTCTGGATCAATGAAAAAGATGCTGCGGAACTCGGAATTGTAGATAATGACTGGGTTGAGGTTTTTAATGATAATGGTGTAGTTGTAACGAGAGCCAATGTCAGTGCAAGAATTCCCAGGGGTATAGTCTTTATCTACCATGCTACTGAACGTACTCTGTCTATTCCTAAATCACCTTTAAGGGGAAACAAAAGGGCAGGTATGAACAACAGCCTGACCAGAACAAAGCTCAAACCAAACCTTATGGTCGGTGGATACGGGCAGTTCACATATCATTTTAACTATTGGGGCCCGACCGGGGCGAACAGAGACACATTCATTATGGTAAGAAAATTACCGAAACTTATATGGTAAGGATAATAAAGAGGAGACTGATATGGATATAAGATCACAAATTTCTATGGTTTTTCATCTTGATAAATGTATCGGGTGTCATACATGCAGTATTGCCTGTAAGAATATCTGGACAGACAGGAAGGGTACTGAATACATGTGGTGGAATAATGTTGAAACAAAACCGGGTACAGGATTTCCGACAAAATGGGAAGACCAGGAAAAATATAAGGGTGGTTGGGAACTGAAAAAAGGGAAAGTCGTATTAAAATCCACAAATAAAGTGAAAACTGTAACAAATATTTTTCATAACCCGAATATGCCGACGATGGATGATTATTATGAACCCTGGGAATATGACTATAAAGAACTTTTTAATTCAAAAGAATCGGATGATCAACCAACGGCCAAACCTGTTTCAATGGTAACAGGTGAATATATTGATATAAAAGCCGGCCCGAACTGGGATGATGACCTCAGCGGTTCACCAATTTATGCAAGAAATGATATAAATCTGGAGAATTTAACTCCGGAACAAAAGAAACAGATGTTTGAAATTGAGCGCCTTGTTATGTTCTATCTGCCGAGGATCTGTAATCATTGTCTGAATCCTGCCTGTGTTGCATCCTGTCCTTCGGGGGCACTTTATAAAAGAGGTGAGGACGGAATTGTTTTGCTTGACCAGAAAAGATGCCGTGCATGGAGAGCCTGTATTTCCGCATGCCCATACAAAAAAACTTACTATAACTGGAGTTCAGGCAAATCTGAAAAATGTATCCTCTGTTTCCCCAGAGTTGAAACGGGACAGGCCCCAGCATGCTTCCACTCCTGTGTCGGGAGAATAAGGTATCTTGGAGTTCTTTTATATGATGCTGACAAGATCGAGGAAATAGCATCCCTGCCGGATGAAAAATTAGTTGAGGCTCATCGCAGTATTATTCTTGACCCTTTTGATGAGAAAGTAATTTCTGAAGCTAAAAGGAACGGAATTGCTGATTCTACAATTGATGCGGCACAAAAATCACCTGTCTATAATTTTGTTGTAAAATGGGGACTGGCCCTTCCGCCCCATATTGAATACAGAACACTTCCCATGCTTTTTTATGTGCCACCACTATTACCGGTTATGTCGGCACAGGATGGGGATACGGTAAAAAATATAAACAATGAGTTTTTTCCCGATTTTGAAAAAGCAAGAGTACCGATGAAGTATATGGCAAACTTGTTCAGTGCCGGAAATGAAAGTTTCATACGCTATACACTTGAGAAGCAAACAGCTGTCAGAGCATACAGAAGGGCTGTCACCGTTGGTGATATAGATATGAAAGATGCAGAAAAAGCACTTCTCAAAGCAGATTGCTCTAAAGAAGAGGCAGAGGCGATATATAAGTCCACTTCTTTAAGCACATTTGAAGAAAGGTTTGTAATACCTGCAAGTCATCGGGAACAGGCAATTGAAATGTACGAGGACCCGTTGAAACTAAAGCAGGAGACAGGATTCGGGTTTAAAGATAAACCGAAGCGGGGATTGTAATATGAATGCTTCCCGAATTTCAGGCCTGATCCCGCTTTTCCTGTATCCGGAAGAAGGATATCATGACCTTTTAAAGGAGATAGATCCTGAAGGTTTCAATGAAGATGAAAAGGAACAGTTAGAAGCATTCCTGAGTTTTTTAAAGCGATCTGATCTTAAGGTTTTACAGGAACTATACATTGAAAGTTTTGACATGAACCCATCTACAACACTGGACTTAGGATGGCATTTATACGGGGAAAATTATAACAGAGGAAAATTTCTCGTTAAGGTCAGGAACCTGATGAGAGAAAAGGGTATTAAAGAGTCAACTGAATTACCTGATCATTTAACTCATATTATTATGGTTATTTCACGAATGGAATCTGCGGAACAGAAAGAGTTCGGAAAGAATTATATTGTTCCTGCTCTGAAGAAAATTGCAAAGGGATTTGAAAATACAGAGAATCCCTACAAACACCTGATTAAGTTCATTAATAAATTTTTTCAAAATCAATTTTTGGAGGTAATACCAGATGGATCAATTCAATGAGATCATAAATACATTCTTTTTTATAATTCTTCCATATTTGAGTATTTTTACTTTTCTCCTGGTCTCTATTTACAGGTATAGGTCAAGGTCATTTGTATATTCAAGCCTCTCTTCACAATTTCTTGAAAACCGGCAGCATTTCTGGGGTATGGTCCCGTTTCATTATGGCATTCTCACAATTCTTGCAGGACATCTGGTTTGGTTCCTTTTCCCGAAAACAACTCTTCTCTGGAATAGTGTTCCGTTAAGATTATATATTATGGAAGTGTCTGTTTTCATTTTCGGCCTTATCACTTTTACCGGACTGATAAATATAATTATAAGAAGAAGATCTGATAAAAAAACAAGAGTGATAACTACTACCACCGACTGGATCGTACTCATTCTTTTAACCATTCAAATTATATCAGGGCTTTATGTTGCATTTTTCTATAGATGGGGATCAAGCTGGTTTGCTTCTTCCATGAGTCCCTATCTTCATTCGATCTTTAAATTTAACCCGGATTTAGCATTTATTTCATCCATGCCGTTTATGGTAAAGCTTCATATAATAAGTGCATTTTCGATAATACTTCTTTTCCCGTTCACGAGGCTGGTTCATGTTCTGGTAGTGCCAAATCCATACCTATGGAGAAAACCTCAGGTAGTCAGATGGAATTGGGATAGAAAAAAAATAAGAGATATAGAGAATAATTCTATATGAGCTGCCGGACGAACAAATTACCAAGTGGAGGTTTAGATGTTAAGTGAAAAAAGGAAGGCAAATGTAGTTCTGTCAATGAATACAATTGCATTTACGATTTGCTTTGCCGTCTGGATGATGAATGGTGTTCTTATTACATTCCTTGTAGACAGTGGCGTTTTTTCCTGGGATAAAGCACAGATCGGATGGTTAATAGGTATCCCGGTATTAACAGGATCAATTGTAAGGCTTCCTGTCGGTATTTTAACTGACAAATATGGTGGCCGTATAGTCTATACAATACTTATGCTCATAGCATCTGTTTCAACATATCTATTAAGTTTTGCCGATTCATTTTCCTCTTTCATGTTGGGCAGTCTTGGTTTCGGAATAAGTGGTGCTTCATTTGCAGTTGGTATTGCTTATACCTCGGTCTGGTTCAGAAAAGAGAAACAGGGAACGGCCCTCGGGATATTCGGTGCAGGTAATGCCGGAGCAGCTCTCACAAGTATGGGAGCACCATTTTTATTAAGATATTTGACCGATGGCGGGAATAATGTTGAAGCATGGAGGACAATGCCGAAACTTTATGCAGCGGCACTCTTTTTAATGGCAATAATATTCTGGTTTACAACTTACTCAAAAAAGGTGAGTGAAGATCCCGGGAAAACACTCAAGCAGAGGCTGGCTCCATTAAAGTTAATGAAGGTCTGGAGATACGGGCTTTATTATTTTTTGGTATTTGGCGGATTTGTAGCACTGGCACAATGGCTGATCCCGTATTATGTTAATGTATATTCAATGTCTATTGCTTCTGCCGGTTTAATGGCTGCAATATTCAGTCTGCCTTCAGGTATTATAAGGGCTGTTGGAGGTTGGTTGTCCGACAGATTCGGAGCCAGGCTTATCATGTATATTGTATTAGGGGCAATTATTTTTTCAACTGCTCTTTTAATAGTACCCCGAATGGAAATACAATCACCGGGGCAGGGGATTATGGCTCTCAAGTCAGGGACAGTAACTGAAGTTACAGATAATATAATAAAAGTAGATGACAAAATATACAAGTATAAGAATAAGGCAGATGCAGGACTGGTTGATGTCGAACCGAATATTGTAGTATTTCCGAAAATCAGTTCCTGGCAAAAACCCCAGGTGAAACCGGGAGATATTGTACATAAAAAACAACTTCTTGCCAGAGGTATTACTCACATCTTCTTTCAGGCGAATATCTGGATATTTACTTTCCTGGTATTTATAGTCGGGATCATGATGGGTATTGGAAAAGCAGCAGTGTATAAATTCATCCCCGATTACTTTCCTGAAGATGTAGGTGTGGTCGGAGGCATTGTCGGAGTTGTCGGTGGGCTTGGAGGTTTTGTAAGCCCCGTTATATTTGGATACTTGCTCAAGATCACCGGAATGTGGAATACAACCTGGATCTTCTTCTTTATCATTTCCATATCATGTCTGATCTGGCTTCATATGGTTGCCAGAAAAATGATAAAGTCCAAAGCTCCTAAGCTTTTAACAGAACTTGAAACAAAAGTAGAAAATAATTCAAATGGAGAGATCAAATGATAAATATTCAAAACTGGAATGTAGAAGATGAATCTTTCTGGAATTCCACCGGGAAAAAGATCGCCAATAAAAACCTCTGGGCTTCAATACCGGCTCTTTTGCTGGCATTCTCAGTATGGATAATGTGGGGTGTTTTAGTAAAATATATGAAAGATTTCGGTTTTACTTTCGGTATGACCGAGGGGCTGATAGCAGGTACAAAGGAGTATATTGCAGCACTGAAGGAAGTAAACAGCCTTTATTATACCCTTCCTGCAATTGCGGGCCTGGCAGGAGCGACATTAAGGCTGCCAAACTCGTTCCTTATTTCTATCGGAGGGGGACGAAATGTAATATTCATTACTACTGCGCTTCTCCTTATACCTGCAATAGGCACAGGTATTGCACTCAGCAATATCAATACTCCTTACTTGTTCTTTGCAATAATGGCATTACTATCCGGCTTTGGCGGAGGAAATTTTGCCTCTTCCATGAGTAATATCAGTTTCTTTTTCCCCAAGAAAGTTCAGGGTTATTCACTGGGGATGAACGCCGGATTAGGCAACCTTGGGGTAGGCGTAATGCAAAAGCTTATTCCAATGGTAGTAACTTTTTCAATATTCGGCGGGACAGCAGGTGCTATTGTTACGGCAAAAGGCGCATCTTTCAATGGCCTTCAAAATGCGGCATGGGTTTGGGTTCCGCTTATAACATTAGCAACTATCGGTGCATTTTTCGGTATGAACAATGTTTCGACCGGAACACCAAGTTTACCTAATACGGTGAAAGGTGTTTCCAAAACTCTCTATATGGTTACACTTGGATTGGTTGCCGCTGCAGTGGGAGCATTTTTGTTGATAGGATTGCCATGGGATTCCTGGGGGATGAAAAATATGGCCATGTGGATCGTTCTTCCTATTGTGGTTTTACTTTCCGTATTCCTGATGAAATTTGCTACTCCGGGAGAAATTAAGGAGAATCTTAAAAAGCAGTTTTCGATTCTTGGCGATAAACATAACTGGATCATGACGATCATTTATACAATGACATTCGGATCGTTTATAGGATATTCAATGGTATTCCCGAAATTAGCTCAGGATATTTTTGTTTATACCGATGCTTCCAATCCTGAATGGGCTAACCCGAATGCACCGAACATTTTAATATGGGCTTTTATCGGTCCTGTGATCGGAGCCTTGATCAGGCCTGTAGGAGGTATTCTTTCCGATAAGATCAACAGCGGCTCAAGAGTAACCAAATGGAGTACTATTTTTCAGATAATTGCAGCTTTATCAGTTGCCTATTTTGTTGTGCAGACAAAAGGATCAGCAACTCCGGAACAATATTGGTGGCCTTTCTTCATCTCTTTTATGGTGTTGTTTCTTACCACTGGTATTGGTAATGGATCAACTTTCCGAAGCATCCCTTATATTTTTTCAAAAGAAAAAGCAGGGCCGGTGCTTGGATGGACCTCAGCTATTGCAGCTTATGGCGCATTCATTATTCCAAAAGTATTCGGCCAGCAGGTTAAAGCCGGTACAGCTGAATATGCCCTTTACGGATTTGCTGTTTATTATGTGGTCTGTCTGATCTTAAACTGGTGGTATTACGACAGGAAAAATTCTGAAATAAAATGCTAATACTAATAAGGAATTAAGATGGATAAATTATTCGGCAAACAATTAAAATACATATCACTGATAATATTGGTTTTAGGTGTTGTATTAATAATCTCTAATTCCAATTATCATATTCCCAGCAATAATGAGGGATATCAACCGGAACAGCCGATAAAATTTTCACACCAGGTTCATGCCGGTGAATTAAAAATTTCATGTTTGTATTGCCATTTCGGCGCAGAGAAGAGCAGACATGCAGGGATACCGGCACTAAGTATTTGTATGAATTGTCATAAATTTGTATCTGCATCAAGCGATTCTCTAAATCTTGAGGAGATTCAGGCTGAAAAAGAGGGAAGAGATATAAAAACTGTCATATCACCTGAAATTGCAAAAATATATACTGCATTAGGATATGATGAGCAGTTGCAACCTTCAGGAGAAGCTTCGAAACCTGTAGAATGGATAAAGATACACAATCTGGCTGACTATGTATTCTTCAGTCACCAGGCTCACAACAATGCCGGGGTAAACTGCAATGAATGTCACGGTGAGATCGAAACAATGGAACAGGTAAGACAGGTATCTGATCTTTCTATGGGTTGGTGTCTTGATTGTCACAGAGAGGCGGGGGAAAACTTTGATACAGCTCCTGAAAGGACAAAACTATTGTCTGATTGTTCAACCTGCCATTATTAGGACAGTAAAAAATGAATATAGATAAAGGCTATTTATGAAAGAGAAAAAAAATCAAACACAAACTGATGCTTCATTAGAAAAAAAAGATGTTTCAGGCCCGCCTGACCTTGAGTTGAAATCAATGGTTACAACCAGGAGGAATTTCCTGAAAGCCACCGGGTTTTCAATGGCTGCATTTCTTGCATCATGCAGCAGGGCACCCGTTGAGAAAGCGATCCCTTTTTTGATCCAGCCTGAAGAGGTTATCCCCGGGAAAGCTTACTGGTACGCTTCAACAAGCCATTCCTGTCCTTCAGGTTGTGGTGTCCTTGTAAAGAACAGGGACGGAAGGCCTATCAAGATCGAGGGGAATCCTGAGCACCCTGTCAGTCAGGGAGGAGTCTGCCCGGTTTGTCAGGCCGGAATATTAGGATTGTACGATTCTAAAAGATTATTTCACCCTATGAAAAATGAAAAAAAAAGTTCTTGGGAAAATATTGATAATGCCATTGCAGGAGATATAAACAAAGCAATTTCAGAAAAAAAAGATATAGTTTTATTAACCGGAACAATAACAAGTCCTTCTACACGGGAATATATTCAGAGATTTCTGAATAAATATAAAAATTCTTTCCACTACGAATATGATCCGGTCTCGTACTCTGCAATTCTTGATGCACATAAGATCAATTATGGGGAAAGGATACTTCCCGGATACAAATTCGACAAAGCCGACCTTATAATAAGTTTTGAGGCGGACTTTCTGGGGACATGGATATCTCCGGTGCAGTTCACAAAGGATTACAGGAAGAATCGGGATGTTTCTTCAAACTCGATCTCAGAACATATTCAGATCGAGTCCAGATTGACCATTACAGGATCCAAAGCAGACAGAAGGGTTGTTCTTGACCCGGAAGAGATAAAAGGGCTTATTTTTAATATTTACCAGGCTTTAACAGGAAGATCAAAAGATCACATTGCCTTGGAATTTGCAGAGAAATTAATTCACAACAAGGGAAAGAGCCTTGTTATTTCAGGAATAAATGATGTTGAAATTCAGGTAATGATCAACAGGATCAACCACCACTTAAATAATACCGGAAAGACATTGGACCTGAATAATCCCAGTCTGCAATTTAAGGGAGATGATAATAGTATTGAAAAACTTTTTTCAAAATTAGAAAACGGGAAAGTTGGGATTTTGATGATCCATAATGTCAATCCGGTCTATGAACTTCCGAATGGTGAAAATTTTGCTGCACTAATGAAAAACATAGATACAACAATCAGTTTTTCATCAATAATGGATGAATCTACTGAGAAATGTTCATATGCATGCCCGGAACCACACTATCTGGAATCCTGGTCAGATGATGAATTTAATTCAGGTATTATTTCCATGACCCAGCCGGTTATAAAAATGTTTAAAGATAACCGTTCGTTCAGACATTCACTTGCTGTATGGTCGGGTTCAGAGAAGAGTGATCTGGAGCTGATCAGAGATTATTGGAAAACCGGATATAAAATCAGAAATAGAGGAAATGAGTCCTTCAACCTCTGGTGGGATAAACTTGTTCATGACGGTTACACTATTCTAAAATCTGTTGAGAAAACTCACGGGCCTTTCACAGATGGAAAGATCATTAGCAATACTAAAATTCCCGCCAGATTAACTCTGAGTGCATATCCATCAGTTCAATTGCTTGACGGGCGTAATAGCGGAAATCCCTGGCTTCAGGAACTACCTGATCCCATAACAAAAACAACCTGGGATAATTTTGCTTCTGTTTCTTTTGAAAAAGCAGCTGAGCTGGATTTAAAAAATGGTGATGTTGTAAAAATTTCATCGGGGGAGAACCATGTAGAACTTCCTGTTCATCTTCAGGCCGGTCAACATAATAATATCATCGCGGTTGCACTTGGATATGGACGAAAAGGTACAGAAAGATTTTTTGATACAGGCCCGAAGTGGATCCAACGTAAACAATCATCTGACAAGAACTCTTATGTAGGAAAGAACATTTCACCTTTCTTAAAAATATTCAAAAATACTTTAAGGTATAGCGCTATTCCTGTCACTATTGAAAAAACAGGGAAAACTTACAATCTTGCTTATACTCAAACTTATAACTCTCTGGTTAATCCTGAAAATACCGCTCCCGCAACCATGAAGGTCCGGCCATTTGTTCAGGAAACTGAATTTGTCGAATACAAAAAAGATCCATCCTCAGGAAGTCACACTATTCATAAGCTTCAGAGTATGTGGAAAGAGGACCATCCATATAAGGATCACCACTGGGCAATGGCTATAGATCTTTCAGCATGTACAGGGTGTTCGGCCTGTGTTGTAAGTTGTCAGGTGGAAAATAATATCCCTGTTGTAGGAAGAGATGAGGTTTACAGAAGACGGGAAATGCACTGGCTCCGAATTGACCGTTACTATTCAGGAGAGAGTTCAGATGTTGATGTATCCTTTCAGCCTATGTTATGCCAGCATTGTGACAATGCACCTTGTGAACCTGTTTGTCCGGTTCTGGCAACGGTTCACAGCTCAGAGGGGTTGAGTCAGCAGATTTACAATCGTTGTGTTGGAACACGGTTTTGTGCAAATAACTGCCCGTACAAAGTAAGACGTTTCAACTGGTTTGAATATGCAAAAAAGGATAACCTGGAAAATATGATATTAAACCCGGATGTTACTGTAAGAAGCAGGGGAGTAATGGAGAAATGCTCAATGTGTATCCAGAGGATCCAGGAAGTCAAAATAGAATCAAAAGCGAACGGAGTTAAGATTAAGGATGGTGATATAAAGTTGGCATGTGAACAATCCTGCCCTGCCGACGCCATAGTATTCGGAGACCTTAATGACCCTGAAAGCAGAATATCCCGTTTATCGAAAGATCCCAGACACTATCACGTTCTCGAAGAGTTGAATATCCGTCCTGCTATCGGTTATATGACCAATATCCGGAACAGGGAAAAAATAAAGAGGAAGAAAGATCATGGCTGAAAATGTATTAGCAATTAGAGAAAACCTTGTCATAGGGGAAAAATCTCTTTCAAATGTGACTGATGATGTATTGGGAATTATGGAGAGAAAACCAACAGGTTTGTGGTGGTTCGGACTTTTTCTTTCCGTGAGTGCATTAACTCTGGGTATTATCTCGATCGTGTATCAGATAAGAACCGGTATCGGGACATGGGGATTGAATAAAACTGTCGGTTGGGCATTTGACATAACAAATTTTGTTTTCTGGGTAGGTATTGGCCATGCCGGGACTTTGATATCTGCAATACTTTTCCTTTTCAGACAAAAATGGAGAACATCGATCAACAGGTCGGCAGAAGCGATGACCATTTTTGCTGTAATGTGTGCAGGAATATTTCCTATTATACATATGGGACGTCCGTGGTTAGCATACTGGGTGTTCCCTTATCCGAATTTTCGAGGCCCTTTGTGGATAAACTTCAGATCTCCACTTGCATGGGATGTTTTTGCTATCGGAACATATTTTATTATATCTGCAGTTTTCTGGTATATCGGAATGCTTCCGGATCTGGCAACGGTAAGAGATCGTACAAAAAACAAAATAAAAAAGTGGATATTCACCATCCTCAGTTTCGGATGGAATGGATCATTCAGGACCTGGCATCGATATGAAACTGCCTATGGCCTCCTCGCCGGACTCGCAACACCGCTTGTTGTATCTGTCCATACAATTGTTAGTTTTGATTTTGCAACATCTTCGATCCCTGGTTGGCATACAACTACATTTCCTCCATATTTTGTGGCAGGGGCAGTCTTTTCCGGATTCGCGATGGTTTTAACACTGATGATAATAACCAGGAAAACATTGCGTCTGGAGGAATATATTACAAAGAAACATATAGAGAATATGACAAAAGTGATAATCCTGACCGGAGGCATTGTAACACTCTCTTATGCCACAGAATTTTTTATTGCATGGTATTCAGGTAACGGATATGAACAATTCGTATTTCTTAATCGTGCATTAGGCCCTTTTTCATGGGCGTACTGGATAATGATCTCGATCAATTTAATAGTTCCACAATTCTTCTGGTTTAAAAAATTGAGAAGAAATCTTGTACTTGTATTCATTCTTTCAATAGTAATAAATGTCGGGATGTGGTTTGAACGTTTTGTTATCATTGTAACTTCATTACATCGTGATTACCTTCCGTCATCATGGGCGATGTACAAACCTTCTCTGGTTGAGATCGGAACTCTGATCGGCAGCTTCGGATTGTTTTTTACACTCTTTTTACTCTTTATCCGGTTCATGCCGATCATATCCATAGGAGAAATAAAATCAATCCTCAGCTTCAAAGGATCATACGGAGGCAAAAAATGAAACAATATTTTATTGCTACATTTGATAATGAGTTTGACCTTAAAGAAGCTGTTTCTGCTTACAGAGAGCAAAACTTAAAAATACTTGATGCATTTACTCCTTATGCGGTTCACGGGCTGGATAAAGCGATGGGACTCAAACCTTCAAGGTTAACTAAAGTATGTTTTTTATTTGGATTAGTTGGCTTAATATTTGCACTCCTCGGGCAATACTGGACATCAGCTGTAAGTTGGCCCATTAATATAGGAGGTAAACCCTGGAATTCACTTCCTGCTTTTATGCCTGTCGCTTTCGAAGTTACGATCCTTTTTGCAGGTCTGGGGACAGTTTTTACTCTTCTGATAATCGCCAGACTTCGTCCTGGAAAGGTCCCCAAACAATTTTCGACAAGGGTTTCGGATGACCATTTCCTGATTGTTCTTAGTGAAAGTAAAGGTATCTTGAATGAAAAATTAGCCGAATCCATCTCCCGGGAACATAATGCTGTTGAATGGAGACTGGAAGGGGAAGTAAAGTGAAGAAATTCAAACCATTCCTGCTGCTAATATTTGTACTTCTATTTCTTTTTGTTCTTTACAAATTATTATACAGGGATCTAAGTAGGCCTAATGTTGAATTTATACCTGAAATGGTTCACTCGATGGCATATGATTCATTCTCACCCAATTCGAATTTCCCTGATGGAAAAACACTACAGGAACCGGTAAAAGGGACTATTGTACGAGGACTTTTTCCTGAATATTCTGAAGGGTCTCTCACTGAAGAGACTGCCGGAAAGATACTTGTTAATCCATTACAACCTGACAAATCAGTATTATCCCGTGGAGAAATAATATATAGAAATTTCTGTGTGATTTGTCATGGAGAAACGGGTATGGGTGATGGAAGTGTAATTAAAAAGGGTGTCCCGCCTCCGCCATCTCTGAAAACAGAAAAGGTCAGACTTATGCCTGATGGCCGGATATATTTTATAATTACTAACGGCAGGGGAAATATGGCATCATACAGATCTCAGATATCCAGAGCTGACATATGGCGATCTATTCTGTTTATAAGGACTTTGGGAGAATAAATGGACCTGTTAAATACAACTCCGGTTATATCAAAGAATACAAAAAAATGGTTGATCGCCCTTATTGGTTTCGGTTTTATTGCAATAGCATCCGGTATGCTGGTTACACCGGAAAGGGTATGGTCAAATATATTGCTCAACGGGATCTTCCTTACAGGATTAGGTATTTGCGGAATTATGTTCGTGGCAATTCATTATGTTTCAAGTTCAGGATGGGATGTCGTGATCAGAAGGGTGCCGGAAGCAATGTTCAAAATACTTCCCTTTGCATTTATAGCTATGATCTCAATTATTTTCGGGATGGGATATCTGTATGAGTGGTCTCATCCGGAAGTGATGCAGAGTGATATGCTGCTGAAGGGAAAAGAGATATGGTTAAATCCAACAGGGTTCATGGTACGAATGATGATCTATTTTTTATTCTGGTATCTTGTAGGAAAAAGAATATTACATCACTCCGGGAAACAGGACAAAACGGGGAATATCAGACATTCGGATATTGCCAGAAGATGGTCTGCATTCTGGCTTTACATTGGAGGGATCTTCTTCATCGGATCCAGTTTTGACTGGATCATGTCCCTCGAACCGCATTGGTACAGCACTATTTTCGGACTCTATAATTTTTCAGGGATGTTCACAAGCGGTATTGCAATGATGATAATTTTACTGGTCTTCCTGAAAAAAAAGGGGATATTCGGAAATGTGTTGAAGAAAGATCATTTATACGAACTTGGCAGATATCTGTTCTCTTTTACAACTTTCTGGGTCTATATCTGGTTTTGTCAGCATATGCTTATCTGGTATGCAAACATTCCTGAAGAGACTGTGTATTACTTAAAAAGACATATTGGTGTATTCGGATCATTAACGATTCTTAATGTTTGTCTAAACTGGTTATTTCCTTTTGCAATTCTCCTTTTCAGAAAGACAAAAAGGGAAAACAAATATCTTGTAATTGCCTCACTTTCAGTACTTGCAGGAAGGTGGACAGATCTTTACCTTATGATCTTTCCTCCCAATATTGAATCACCGGTATTTGGAATCCTTGAGATAGGATCTTTTCTGGCCGCAATTTCCATATTCATATGGATATTCTTCACAGCCTTCAGAAAATCTGCCCCGGTACCGGAGAGGGATCCCCATATAAAAGAGAGTATCTCTCTGCACACCTGATAGATTTACATACTTATAAGGACCTTTGTTTTTATTAAATCAGCAAAGACCAGAGCTGAAATTTAGCTGATTTGTATGAAATTATTTGTAAAATTTGACAAATGTTGAAAAACAGTTTATACTTCTAACTTATAGTAAGTTTTTTGGTACAATATCAAATAATTTCCAAATAAATTAACTTTTGAAAATT
>JAOZUQ010000087.1 GCA_029938635.1 Candidatus Aminicenantota bacterium | reverse complement strand
TATTTCACTTATATTTCTTTCTTCGCTGATATATGCTTTTTCATTTCCAAAATTTAATCTCGGCTTTCTTGCATTCATATTCCTTATCCCGTTGTTGTATCTTATGGGCAGGGATAATTCTATTTCCTATTTTAAGATTTTTTTCCTGTTCTCATTTTTTTCACATTTGATAATTCTGTACTGGATTCCAAATGTAATGGTATATTACGGAGGAATGAACCGTTTTCTCGGAATTTTCGGATTAATAGTTCTCTCAGCATATATTTCACTATTCTATGGATTATCAGGTCTGGTTATCAAAAAGGCTGTGAGATCGGATATATCAGCATTATTCATTATTCCTTCAGCCTGGATCTTCAAGGATCTTATTCTGGAGAAACTTTTCGGAGGATTTCCCTGGGAATTCGCAGGATATTCCCAATACAAAAACACATACTTTATTCAGATCACAGAGCTTGGTGGGATCCATCTGATCTCATTTATTATCATATTCCTTAATATTGCATTGTATCTGTTCCTGAAGAACAGGGACAAGAAGTATATTATTTCTTTTATTCTGATTTTATTCTCAACATATACATCCGGCTTTTTTCTTTATAAAAGTGATCTGTCACTGGAAAACAGACTTTTAAGAACCAGAGCGGGAATTATACAACCTAATACCGGACAAAATTTTTCAAACCATAAAAAATGGAAAAGGGCGTCACTAAAGGGTCTTTTTGAAGAGAGTATTAAACTGAAAAATAAAGGAGCTGATTTTGTGATATGGCCTGAGTATTCGATAGGCCTGGCCCCTCTTCAGAACAAGTACATCTTTAACAAGTTCAGTAATTTTGCTTTAGAGAATATTCCTTTATTTGCAGGTTTTACAGATTATAAAAATTCAGATGAAATGTACAATTCCATCATGCTTTTTAAGAAGAATGGATTTGAAAAATATGATAAGGTCAGACTGGTTCCATTCGGAGAATACATACCTTTTAAGGACCTGTTCTTTTTCATAGAGAAAATCACTGATGAGATCTCAGACTTTACTCCGGGAGCCGAAATACATAACCTTACTCTGTCAGGTAAAAAAATTTCAACACCTATCTGTTATGAGATCATCTATCCTGAAATAGTAAGAGATTTTATCAGCCTCGGAGGTGAAGCCATTATACTTATCTCAAATGATTCTTGGTATGGCACAACCGCAGCCCCTTATCATCTTCTTTCGATGTCTGTTTTCCGGTCAATCGAGAACAGAAGATATATTCTCAGAGCCACATCCAATGGAATATCTGCAGTGATAGATCCGAGAGGGAAAATCGTAAAAAGTGTTCCTCTTAACACAGAACAATCATTCGCTGCCGATTTCAGTTTCAGAGAAAATCTTACATTTTTCACAAGGATCGGGTATTTATTTCCCTATGCTATGGCTATCCTTACATTTGTATTTCTGATGCTATCTTTCAGAAGAAAAGATTAATAGATCTCAAACACGGACTTCCCTGCAGAAATCTCATCAAAAAATATTTCAACCCTGTAACGACCGATTCCCCAGTTCCCGGCCTTATTCCATCCCCACCCTGCTCTGTCATATGAAGCAAGATCAAGATCTTTGGAAACAGAGATATCTTTCTCAATATTTCCCCATCGGCTTCCATCCGGTTTGTAAATAATTATCCTGATTTTGATCCTTTGATCTTTAATTTTAAAAAACTTATTCTTAAAAAGTATATAAGGATAAATAACCCTTGTGTCTGAACGCCTGAACCGTGTGTTATATTCAACTTCAACTTCACCTGAATACTTATCATGAGACTCAAAAAACCTTACATCCTTATACTCATATCCGATTCTTTTTTCAGATAGAGAATGATTGACTATTTCAAATCCGGACTGAGCAACATAAGTCCCATCCATAAAAACCTGCACCTTGTACTTCCCCGGAGCCCAGTTCCCTGCTGATCCCCATCCGAATCCAAGCCTCTCATATGTTGCATGGTCAAGCTCTTTAGATATATTTATCTTTTTAGTAATAGAATTCCAATAAGTCCCGTCAGGCCTGAAAAATTTAAGAACTATATCAAGTTTGGAATCCCTCACATTAAAAAGTTTATTCCTGAAGTTAAGTTTTGAATTAATATAGCGGCTTTTTTGTTTTTCAAAGATATTTGTATATGCTCTATTTGAAATATCCTCATATTCAGCACCGGATTCGAAAAAGGTCATAGAGCTGAACTCTATATTGACCGATCCTGTAATGTTATTATTCAGTGGTTTAAACTCACCTTTATTAAATTCTCTTGCAAAATAAAATTCACCTGTCAGAGATGATGATTCCCATGGCACCTGTTTACCACCTGTTTCACTAATAATGTTCTTCCTGATCTTGCGAAGCATCATTCCAATTTCCAGGTCATCATTCAGGACAGATCTGAGAAAATGCTTAGTAAAAACACCATTCCTCCCTATCCCGTCACTTGCTGTTTTTCCCGGGCTGGTTGAATAGATTATAATGCTGCCTGAAGGAGCATCCATTTTTGCAAGCCCTCCAAACCCTCCTCTCTCTTTCTTATATGGATTTACTCTGCAGGCATCAAGAATAATTATATTCATTGAATTACCTGCAGTTCTCATCTTCTCAAGAACCAGGGCTGCATCAACTGCTTTAAATCTTATCTCATCCTCACTCATTATTTCCGAATTAACCGGCATCAGATAGTTAGTTCCATTAACCTGAACTCCGTGCCCAGAATAGTAAAACAAACCAATATCTGAATTTTTTATCTTTTCCCCGAACTCTCTGATAGCGGCCCACATTTCCCTGTAATCTGAATCTGTACTTGATATCACCTCAAATCCCCGGCTCCGTAAGGCATCACCTATATCAACTGCATCATTAACAGTATTCTTCAACGGATATCCTTTGTATGCTGCATTGCCAATAACAAGGGCAATTCTCTTTTCACGTGTTCCGGAATTATCAATTGCAGCTAATACAAAACTAAAAGTGAAAATAACAATAAGAATTAAAAATGATTTTTTCATATCTGTCCTCTGTTTAAAGAAAATATTAGCACAATTTTAACAATATTTCACTTAACAATTATTATTATTGATCTGATGTTTTTTTATAAGTGTAAATAAATAGGCTCTGCTTATTTTCAAATCTATAGCACTCTTGGTTTTATTCCATCCATTTCTTATCAACACTTTTTTTATAATACAATACTCGAATCGCTGCCTCAAAGCCAGCAATCCGTTATCAGTTGAACTTTCTTCCAAATTAAGCGATATGTTCTCCGGATAATAAGTAAAGGCTCTTTTCATGAATGATTCCAATTCCCTGACATTCCCTCTCCAATCTCTCTGAATGCAATAATTACTAAGGTTTCTCAAATCATCTTCCTTAAATGAAAATTTGTGCTTCCTGACAAAGTACTCAATTAATATGGGGATATCTTCGATCCGGTCTCTTAAAGGAGGAACCTTAATAATCAGATCTTGTATTCTGTAAAACAGGTCCTCTCTGAAATCGCCTGATTCTATCATTTTCTCAAGATCTCTGTTTGTAGCACTAATCAATCTGATATCAATTTTACGATATCGATTTTCTCCTACTCTTTTTAACTCCCCCTCCTGTATAACTCTTAAAATTTTTGATTGAAGTTCAACCGGAAGTTCACCTATCTCATCAAGAAAAAGAGTTCCTCCATCTGCCTCTTCGATTAATCCCCTTCGATCAAATTTTGCATCTGTAAATGCACCTTTAACATACCCGAATAATTCAGATTCAAGAAGATTGACAGGGATAGATGCTGAATTGACAGGAATAAATGGTGTTCCTGACCGATTCCCTGATACATGTACAGATCTTGCTACAAGCTCTTTTCCACTACCGCTCTCACCTGTTATAAGTAGTGAATAGTCTACTTTTGCTACTTTTGAAATCTGATTTTTTAAAAATCTTATCGCCTCTGACATTCCGATTATATTCCCGTTATCCATATATTTTCACTCCAATTATATTCTCTATAATAGTATACTAGCAGTTTATTTTCAATATTTTTTACATATTAATTTTTGTTTTGCTTCAGGTTCCGGAAAGATTCAGTAACTTAAAGATTATGAATAATAGTTTTTTTAATATTAACGGATTAAGGCTTGTTGGAGTGGTGAATTTAAATAAGTGCTTTTTTAAGATCAGAGATATCTCTGTAATTGGGATTTATTTTTGATATTTCATCTACGATTTCAAGGGCTTCTTTTTTATTTTCTTTACTTTTATAAGTAACTACAAGTTCATACTTTACAGCAAGATACTCTTCACTTTTACGTCCTTTCTCATCCAGAGCCTTTTTAAACCATGTGATTGCGTCATCCATGAGTCCTTTTTCACGAAAACACATACCTAATAATCCGGCTGAATCAAAAAACTTAACCGGATGTTTTGATGATATAAGGAATTCATGAATAGCCTCTTCAAGGAGTCCCATCTCTTTATAAGCTATTCCGAGATTATATCTTGTATCAAAATCTTCCTCACCGATCTTCTCATCCACCCCTTTTTTAAATTCCTCAAAGATCTCCATCATATTCTTTTCAACTGTGGATGTCCTTTGTTTCTCCAATTCCTTCACCCAATATTCAATTGCACTAAGTTCTTCAGAAACAACATTTTCATTTTCAAGGAAATGAATAGCATTTGGAAAAGTTACTTCCTCTTTCAGTAATTCTTCTTCACTTTCAAGCTCAATATCTACACTACTTAATTCCTCAAAAGGTTTACTGTCTTCAGGGTTAACATCTTCTTCTATTGCATTATCAAGGCTGAGCAGAACTCCTGATGATGACAGATTTGCATCTTCAAAATCTTCATCTTTCTCAATCACAGGTGACTGAACTATTAAGTCTTCATCAATTTTGTCTATAACTACATCACTAAGATCTATCGGCTCTTCGACCTCTATTTCATATTGTTTATTACTGATCTCAGAGAAATCAATTATATTTTGATCTTCTTCTTCCTGAACCGATATGCTGTCCAGGTCTATTTCAAAAGCTGATTCAGTTACAGCTTTTGGATCACTTTCTATAGAAATGGGCTCAGGTAATTCAGGTTCTGGGTCTGGTAAGTCAAGAATACTATCTTCTGTTCCAAAAATTGACGGATCATTACTTATGGGATTATCCAATAAGATTTTTGAATCTTCCTTCACCGATTCAAATTCATCGGTATTTATCTTGCTGCTATCCATTTCTATCTGATAATTGGAATCCTCTTTAAATGTAGATGAGTTGGTATGTTCCGCAAGTGAAGCCTCAGTAAGCTCGATCTCGATTTCCGGTGGCTGATTTGTAAATTCAATCTTAAGTTCATCTTCCTGGCCAACTTCAGAGTCAGCATCTTCGGGATCTGAATCCGGAGATTGAGCAGATGCCATTTCTTCTATCCTGTCAGCTTTAACTTTCTGAAGTTTATGAATCCTGGCCTTTATTTCTTCATTATCAGGATACTTATCAAGCAATTCCTCAGTAAGTTTTTCTGCATCACTATAATAACCATCATTTATATAGAAATCTATCTCAGAAAGATAACCTGAAATACTCGCAAAACTATCACTTTTCCCCTTATCAGTAGGTTCAATTATGCTGTCTTCCTCAGACAGAACCAAAACACTTTCTTCTACAGGTGGTTTATAATCAAGGTCAATATCCTGCATTCCAGTATTTTCAATATCATTGATCTGATCTTCTATTTCCTCTTGGTCAAAATTTATATCTATATTGGTTTTTTCTTCTCCACTTAGCTCGATTATTTTTTCATCTTCCGGAGCAAGATTGGCAAGATCATTTAATATATCCTGATATTGGTCTTCATCGCCAGTGGACTTAAAGATAGTAAGCAGCTCTTTTCCAACAGATATTGCTGCTGATATTTCATTGTTCTTTTTATAAACATCATATAATTTAAGATTAACCTCATTATTATCGGGATATTCATTCTTTATCTTTCTTAAAGTTTCCAAAGCATCATTATATTCATAAAGCTTTACTGATTCTTCCGCAACCCTTAGTCCCTGACTGACAATTTCAAGTTCCCTGTCAGCTTCAACTGATTCAATTTCTTCCTCTTCTTCTATTATTGCCTCTTTCGCATCCCTGATGTTTAATGAAGCCAGCTTCTCTTCATAATTTATGGGTGTATCTGAAATACGTATAAGTTCTGAAAGAACATCCTGGAGCTCTTTGTGCATTGAATTTGCTTCGAATAACGGAATAAGAGATTCATTTAATGCAATAAGATTGGTCTTTTTTCCGGTTTCTCTGAAAATAGATGCAAGTTTCTTTAATGCAGGGAAGTAGAGATTGTTAGATGCAATTATCAATCTCAGCATTGCTGTTGCATCTTCAACCCTTCCATCCTTCATGTATGAGTCGATTATGGGCAGAAACAAGTCAAAAGTCTTGTCATATTCCTCTCTATGCAGATACACTTTCCCCAATTTAAGTAATACTTCAGATTCTGTCGGGTCAATTTCAGTAATTTTTTTAAATATCGATTCTGCATCATCGATCATATTCTTTTTGAAGTATAGTTCACCGAGCATTTTCAGCAGGTTTTTATTCTTAAAGAGGTCAGATCCAAGTCCTTTTAATAACTCTATTGCTTCATCATCCTTTTCCTGAACCTTATAAGCATAAACCAGTTTCTCAACAAGTTTTATATTTTTTACTTTCTTTATGACATTTCCCGCAAGTTCTTCAACCTGAGCGAAATCCTTTTTATTCAGCAATATGTCAAATGCAATCAAATATTCATTTACAGCCTGATCAAGAAGTTTTTCCCTAAGATAATTCTCAGCTAACAATAACCGCATCTTTATATTATTCCGGTCAAATTCAAGAATCTTTTTATACATATCAAGAGCTCTTCTCTGATTACTGTTCCGTTTGAACTCTTCAGCCATATCAAGATAGATTTGCTTGGCTTCAATAATTAAACCCTGCCTTGTATATAACTCTGCAAGTCTGAAAGAAGCTTTGTCATATTTAGGATCTATACGCGAGATCCTTTTATACATTGCAATTGCTTTTGTGAAGAATCCCTCTTTCAGATAGTAGTCGGCCATCCACTCGAATTGTTCGATAGCACCCTTAATATTTTTAGATTTTAATTCTATGTCACCGATGATCCTTCTTACTTCAAGATCATCAGGTTTTATATTGAGAACTTTTTTATACTCTTTAATAGCGGGATCAAATTTCTGTTGTCTGAAGTACTTATTAGCTTTCTTAAGTATCGAAATTCGTTTTTCAGCCATTTTTTATTTTAAAACTTTTCCTATGATAACTGCTAACACCTTTAATATTTAATGAATTGATATGTTCTCTGGTAGGATATCCTTTGTTTCTATCTAACCCATATTCTTTAAAATACCCGGAAAATTGTCTCATTAGATCATCTCTGAATACTTTTGCAATTATCGACGCCGCAGCGATCGAAATGCTCTTTGAATCACCTTTAATTATTCCCTCCCCGTCTACATACATAAAATCGGGATTTATCCCGTCCATTAAAACATAGTCAGGTTTTATTTGCAAATTCATCAGTGCCTGTTTCATAGAAACTTTGGTAGCATTAAGTATGTTCATTTCATCTATATCATCATTCCAGCACCATCCAATTGAAAAAGCATCAGCGTTTTCATAAATATCCTCTGCCAGTATTTCCCTTTTTCGTTGTGGGATTTTTTTTGAATCATCTATTTCAAAGTTTAATCGATTTGGATTTAAAATGACCGCTCCAGAGACAACAGGCCCGAATAACGCTCCCCTGCCTACCTCATCTATACCGCAAATACGGGAATAATTCTGATTTATCAGCTCTTTTTCTATATTAAAACTGCAGGTCACCTGAGTTCTTTCAAACGTGCTGCTTTTCCTTTAAGTTTTCTCAAATAATACAATTTTGCACGCCTGACCCTGGAATGCTTAATAACTTCAATTTTTTGTACAAGCTTTGAGTTTAACGGGAATATCCT